>NZ_JBFUIC010000473.1:0-2502 GCF_056402075.1 Pseudomonas sp. P4_C3 | reverse complement strand
ATATGCTGCCCTTGAGTCGGATTTTTTATTGTGCAGGAGAGCACCATTTGGCAATATCTTGCCCCCCACACTCTCTTGTCAGCTCTCCATCCCTCTCATTTGGGGGCTGCGTCTCGGAGAGGGTGGGTAACCCGGCCTTCGTGTCGGGTTTTTTATTTACAAGCCAACCACAGCCGGCAGAAAAAATTAAATATTTCTCTGCCCTCTTAAATGGGGTGCTAGGGGTCGAGTGTTCGAATCACTCCGTCCCGACCATTTATTCTTAAAGAAATCCAGTCACTTAGCGGTGACTGGATTTTTTTATGATTTATTGTTTTTGCGCGGAGCTGATTTTTGCCCCACTTTTTGCCCCACTGAGGATTTCGATTATCTGTGAGTTCGCGCCGCTTTTGGCCCCTTTTCGCGCTGCCTTTGGCACCAATCCTGTCTGATATTTCTCTTCCTTTCTCCGCTTTTTCGCATGTCAGATAGCCTTGCCAAACGCCCTGTTTCCGGGCGATTAGGGCGTTTTTTCTCACCCGCTCCGCGGCGCTAAACCCTGGAAGCTCAGTTCCGATTTTTCGTTCTTAAAGGTCACCATCCCAAATCAGCGAAACCGGCTGTACGTCACGCGGGCCGTGCCTTTGAAGACAAACGGAAGCAGCGAAAGCCGGACTTCCGATTGTGCGCTAGGGAAACGGAACAGAGCGCGGGGATGCGGGGAGGGTGGTTGGGCAATCGCCAGGTCTGCGGAAGGTCTCTAGTCGCCGGCCGAGCCCTTTGATCACAAGGCCCAGGGGCCGATTTGGAATCAAACCATCGCGTCCGAGAGCCTGCCTCATACCTCCAAATTCGACGTTTTTGGGCCCAAACCGCAGTGCCAAACAGACCGCAAATTCACCCGACTTCTTGCTGTTTTGGTGACAAACCATTTTGCAGGTAGTTGGCACCGATTGAGTGCCGCTGAACCCACGAAAGATCCGTCGGCCGCGGCTTCTAGCGGTCAGCTCGGAATCTCTTGCAAGGTCCTGGTCGGTGCCAAATCCGCTGCTAACTCACAATAACGCCGACGGAGACTCTCCGTGTATCGGTAGTTCTGCTCTGCGTTTCTTAGGCGTGTTCATATTCGCCTCAAAGCTATCCACAAAAAACGGGGGTATACCTGTGGATAATGGCCCGGACACTGCGGAATACAGGGCTTGCAATGCAATGGTCAGTAACAGAGCAAGTTTTGTGTTCGGCTGAGCCTTGTTGGCGGTAATCTGCCCGTTATCAAAACTGTGCAGCAGTATTACTCTCAATTGCCTCTGCAGCTGTCAGAGTATTTCTCATCAAACAAGCAACGGTCATAGGACCTACGCCACCTGGAACTGGAGTAATTGCTGCTGCAACGTCCTTGGCAGAGTTGAGATCGACATCACCCACCAGAACCGACAGCCCGTCTCTTTCAACTCTGTTGATACCAACGTCAATGACCACTGCACCTGGCTTGATCGCCCTTGCATCAATAAATTCCGCCCGTCCAATCGCTACCACTAGGATGTCGGCCTGACGACATTCAGCGATGAGATCTCGTGTTCGGGAATGCACAATCGTGACCGTGCAGTTTTCCTGCAAGAGCAAATTCGCCATTGGCTTTCCGACGATGTTGGACCTGCCGACAATTACCGCTTTTTTACCGCTAAGGTCACCGATCTGATCCTTCAACATCATCAGGCATCCCAGAGGAGTGCAGGGAATCAGTTTGGCTTTACCCTGACCCAGCAGACCCACGTTGATCGGATGGAAACCGTCGACATCTTTGGCCGGATTAATTGCTGCAATAACCTTCGACTCATCGATATGGGCGGGCAACGGAAGCTGCACCAAAATCCCATGCACATAGCGGTCATTGTTCAGCTTATCGATCAGGTTCAGCAGGTCCGCTTCGGACGTATCGCTTTCCAGTAGGTGAGGGAAGGAGTCAATCCCGGACTCAAGCGCCTTTTTCATTTTGGTTTTCACGTAAACCTGACTGGCAGGATCGCTCCCGACTAGTACGACAGCCAGCCCTGGTGCTCTGCCGCGTTTCTCCCTGAAGGCCCTTGCACCGACGGCGACATTCTTGCGCAAGATTTCGGCAAACGCCTTCCCGTCGATTATGGAGGCCTCCGCATTGGGCGCGTTATCCAAAGATTGTGTAATGGTCATTTCGTCCTACCCCATTAGCGGTCAGAAAGCTGCCTCCACGTTCTTGGAGGCAGTTGCATAATCAAGACTTCAGGCGTTCGCCTTTCGGGTCGTAAAGGCATCCACGAATGACTTTCGCGGAGCATTCTTCACCCAGAATTGTGATGGTCAGCTCAGTATCCAGGGACGCAAGTTCGCGCTTGATAAAGCCCATGGCCAAACTCTTATTAACGCGATAACCATAGGCGCCTGATGTGGTAAGCCCTACCAGTTTCCCTTGATGGAAAATTGGCTCGCTACCCAATGCATCAGTAGGGCCCGCTTGCACTTCCATCAGCACGAGACGGTGGGTAC
>NZ_JBFUIC010000472.1:0-3442 GCF_056402075.1 Pseudomonas sp. P4_C3 | reverse complement strand
CCATGGAGCTGTAAGGTCGTTCAAGAAGAGATTGTTTCTACTGCAATTTCAGCTTTTAAATACCAGTCCACTGAGCCCTTACTCGGTATAAGATTGTTTTTTGTTAAATCGTTCTCTGCATTTCGGTTTGATATATCAGAAAACCATGTGATAGTAACAAAGGAAGAAAAAGAGGCGTGCGCACTAAGAGCCGATGCGGGCACGTATTTTTATGACTCCTATAAAGATGACATACGATTAATTGAGCGTCAGGCAGAAGAGTTTAAATGTTGCGGCAAGGTTGAATTTCAAGACGAGGTTACTGCCTCCAAGCTGGAGGAGATAATTAAGTGCTCAGGATTGAAGGGTGTAATCGAGAACTGCAAATTAGACCTTGAAGTGATTAGGAAGGCAATCAATGCTCCGTCAGACCCCTACTAATTTAGCTGACATTCAAAGCATCTCTACCCTGCAAATAGCTCTTGATGCATGGACTTTAAGCCCTGCAGATGTAATCGAGATGTGCTTGGGTCGAGGTCTCGAGTTTCGCGCTCATCCGCTGGGATTTATTTCATGTGTCTTTTTTGTGGAGGGCGATAGAAAAGCGCGACTGCATATTTGGCCAATTTCCGAAAACCTTAACCAAGGTGAAGGGGTAACCATTCATGATCATGTCTTCAACTTTACAAGCTGGGTTTTAGCTGGTGAAATTATTAACAGATGCGTGTTTATTGATGGGGCTGGAATGCCATGCTCTGTTTATGAAGCAAGTTATACTGGCGATAGTTCAGTTCTTGTAAGAAAAAATGAAACCTTAAATATCACGGATGGGGAGATCCAAAAATATTCTACGGGCATGCGATATTCCATGCGTGCAGGTCAGTTACACGAAACTAGATCTATCGACAGTAATGTGGCTGTTACGGTATTGATTACTCATGACGTTTCTGCAAGCCATCCGTTAGTAATTGGCCCTCTTTCGGGGCATGACAAACATGAATATCATCGCAGACTTATTTCACGCGACGAGCTAAATGAAGTTATTAATAGTCTTTGACGTTTGAACGACTGAGGAGGAGTCTACTTGCCTGACTCGATCCGCCCCCCCCTCGAGCGGCTACTTCGCAACGCCACTTACATTGAGCAAAACGGAGACTAGAGCCTAATCCGCTTCTAGGCTTACGCCATCTTCAGTTTCAAGGCCATTGGGCTACTGCCGTTCTGCCCCTCATGGCCGGCATCTGCCGGCCAATTTCGGCCAATTTTGACAGGCAGAAATCGACAACATTCGAACGCTCAGCTGCCGCCCCTTCCGGCAACTGCTGCCCGCTTTGTCGATTATTGAGGTTGGTCGCTTTTCATCAACCTTTTTTTGAGCTCAATCCGATAGTTCCTAACTCATCCTGCACGCGCACCAAAATATCTTCTGCCGATTCTTTTGCCTCGCCCGCCTTGAAATAGCAATAAACAAACAAAGTGGAAGGGTGGACACCCAGTGAGGACGCTAACTCATGGATTTTTTCCAGGCTCGGCGATTTCATGCCGCGCTCTAAATCGCTGACGAAGGGTTGACTCGGCCCGAGGGCCTCTTGGGGTAGGCCTTTGCTAAGCCGGATGTCGCGAACCGCTAATCCGAAAGCCTTCTTCAGTTCCATTTGCCGATGCTCGCAAAAGGAAAGATGAAGCCTTTGCAAAGGAAAAATCGCTATACTCTATAGAGTATACAAAGGATATGATTTGATGTTTAGAACTCCGATCGACGCAGAAGACCCATTATTTCGCCAATACTTCAGCGAAGATTACCGAACGTGGAAATATGTTGAGCTCACGCTGGCTCACGTCTGGTTTTATGTCACCGTTGTGCAGAGAGTTAAATTTGAACAGATAAGAAGCATCCTAATGCTCGATAGCCTCGCCCTTCTAGATGACCTCCTGTCTGATCCCCATTCCGGGCGCGAGGTGGAGAGCATTCAACTGGTCACGCCTGGCCGATTAAATGGAAGTGGCGATTGGCGTATGGAACGTTTGCTTCGAATAGAGCATCTGAGCGACCACGACTCAGTCGCCTACATCTACGAAGTAAAAAACAACATCACTTATGTAGACGGTGATCGCAATTTGCTGACTCAAGCACGCGCTGAACGAAACGTGATTTTTGAAGAACGACAAATACAAGTGGCTTGATGGTTGCGGGCATGCGACTCCCTAAGGTGTCAATCTTCATTGCGTTTCCTCAAAAACCGACGGTGATGCCTGTCAATCCTCCCCATATTTGTCTTATTTTTTGTCAATCCTATCGATCCTCATTGACAGTCAACCTTCTCTGGCCGAATTCCCGCCTTACCGAGTGATTTCAATATCCGGAGCGGTGTCAATGTAGGTGATCGATAGGTGATACGGGCGATTACTGGCCGGATGATCCGCTGGTGGCCGAGGCGACTGCGCGGATCAAACCGCGCAAGTAATCGCAGCGCGATCAAAAGATCGCAGCCTGCGGCAGCTCCTACACGGACGGCGTTGAGCTTTCGGATTTTGCGGTCAGCTGTTCGCGGCAATAGTCCGCGAACAACTGCGCCGGTTTGGTCAGTTGCCCGCGCTTGAGCCATGCCGCCACCAGCCCCKAACCAGTGACCTCTTCAGCGATGTCCACGCACACCACTTTCTGCCCGTCGTAGGTGCACTCCGAATGCGGTTTGGTCACCAGGATCGAAAAACCGAATCCCTGGCCAACCATGCCGCGCACCATCTCGATCGACGGTGAGCTGAAGGCAATGCGTGGCGTCAGGCCCAGCTCATCGAACAGGCTGACGAAGTAGGTTCGGCTCGGCTGCACGTCCAGAAGAATCATCGGCTCCAGGCACAGGTCCCGCAGCGACACCTGCGCCTGCTGGGCAAAGCGGTGATCCGCCGGCAGCAATGCGTAAGGCCGTTGCGCCGGCATCAAGGGTTCGGTTGCGATGGTGCCGTCGAGGTCGTGCTCGTAGAGGATCGCCAGATCGAAAGCACCGGAAGTCAGGCCCTGCACCAGCTCTTGTTGCTCGCCGTCGCGGATGCGGATTTCCACCCCCGGGTACAACGCCGAAAACCCGGCGATCAATTGCGGCAGGTACAGCGGTGCGACGGTTTCGAAACAGCCGATATCGATCTGCCCGGACACCACGTCGTTGTCGGCCAGGGCGTTCTGCTCGAACTCCTTGGCCATGCGCAGCAGCTCCTGGGCCTTGCGGTAAAAGCGGGCACCGCTGGGGGTCAACGACACGCCCTGGGCGTGATGGCGGATCAGCAGTTGCACACCGAAACTGTCTTCCAGCCCTTTGATGGCCGTGGAGATCGAAGGCTGTGCGATGTACAGCTTGCGCGAGGCCTCGGCGACGCTGCCGCATTCGACGGTGGTGATGAAGTATTTCAATTGACGCAGATTGTAGGCAGCCACAGCAAACCTCGGGGGGAGAACAGATCAGGC
>NZ_JBFUIC010000471.1:0-2516 GCF_056402075.1 Pseudomonas sp. P4_C3 | reverse complement strand
CCATAGGGTAGAACTCGCAGGAAGGCACCTGCTTCAATGCGGCAGCGTGAAAAATGTAATCCACACCGACCATGGCCTGATCAAGGCTATCGCGATCGCGAACATCACCGATATAGAACTTCACCTTGTCGTTCGACAGGGCAATGCGCATATCTTCCTGTTTTTTTTCATCGCGGCTGAATACACGAATTTCTTTTACGTCTGTATCAAGAAAACGCTTCAACACTGTATGACCAAATGACCCTGTGCCGCCCGTGATCATCAAAATTTTATTATCAAACATAACTACCATCCAAGACTTGATTGTATTTAATGATCAACGCGTTGCGCGCATTGATTTGACCAATTCCAACCATGAAGGTGGAACGTAACCGGTCGCGGATTGAAATTTTGATGAGTCCAGCGAACGATTAATAGAAAGATCACTGTCAGCGACGATATCGATTTCCTTTTCATAAACTTCTGCCACCAATTTCAGCAAAGACAATTTATCAATGGGTGCCACCGATACATGATAAAGGCCCTTAAGCTCCGGGTTCGGGATCACATAATCTCGAATGACACGCGCCAGCTCCACGGTAGGGAGCCCCGAAAAAATGGCCTTTTCATAGCCCTTGACCGACCCGTTCTGGGATAGAAACCAATCCACCAGCGAGTACTGGCTTCCCAGTTCGTGACCGATGATTGAAGTCCGGAGAGTGACTGCATTCGGCTGGGCATGAAGCTCGCCAATGTACTTGGACTTGCCGTAGAGATCCTCCGCATCGGAGATATCCTCTTCAGTGTAAAGCCCTTTACGTCCGGAAAACACGCAGTCGGTACTGATGTGAATCAAGCGAGCGCCAGACAGTTCGCACAACTTGGCAATGCGATGCGGCAACATGGCATTGATGGGAAGCGCCGAAAGGGGATCCTTGGCATCGGCCAGCTGCTTGATCAAGCCGACGCAGTTGATGACGACATCCGGTTTGACCCGTGCCAGCACCGAAACCAGCGAGTCCTGGTCCAGCACGTCAACATTGCTGATCAACGAACTGCGAGTTTCGTCTGAAAAGTGTTTTGCGCCACCTGGGTTACGTAAAGTGCCCCACACCTCATAGCATGGGTTTCCATGGAATTGCCTGAACACCGTGCTACCCAGCATCCCGGTGACCCCTAACACTAGTACTTTCATTTTGAGCTACCTTTCAATTCATTGATCCTGGTACAGAGGATTTCGACGAGACGCTGGCTTTGACGCTCCATTTCGAAATGCTCGAGGTAGTACGCCCTGCCCGACTGCCCCAATGACTCCCGTTCATCCGAACTCATGTGGAAAAGTTGCTCAATGCACCTGGCCATACCTTCGGCATCTTGCGCCGGGCTCGTCAGGCCTGCATTGGCCTCTTGAATGACCCGAGCCCCTTCGCCATCCAGCGCGGCGACAATCGGCCTCCCCGCGGCAAGGTAAGCCTGGACTTTACTGGGAATGGTATAGGAGAACGCCTCATCTTGCTTCAACGTCACCAACAATCCCGTGGCACGACTGAAAAAATGTGGCATTTCACCTACCGGATACCGGCCGGCGAGGACAAGGTTGTCCAATGATCGGGATTTTTTCTGGCTTTCGATCCAGCTCAGCATGCTACCGCTGCCGACCAGAACAATTCGGAGATTGGATAGATGACGAAGCCTGTCTGCTACCTCAACCAGGGTTTCGACCGATTGTGCGGTCCCCAGGTTGCCAGCAAAAACGAGACAGAAATGGTTTTCGAGCTCCGCAAGCAGCGATGCAGGAATCCGGGTCTCTTCGGAGCCTGGCGGAGTATCCTGATAACAATTTGGGAAATACACGACCTTGCCGGGATCAGCATAGCGAGCAACCGGTTCCCGGAATGCCCTCGACTGAACGAGTAAAGTGTCAACGCAGGCGTAAATGCCTCTGACCATCCACCCTACCACGCGCAAGAGCGATTTATTCCTGATGAATCCCGTCGCACTCAAACTCTCTGGCCAGAGATCTTGAACCCATACAGCCAGATGACTCTTGAGTTTCCATTTCAAATAGATGGCGGGAATGACCGACGTAATCGGGGAAGGTGCAAACACAAAAATTGCGTCGTAACGTTCGCCTTTTACAGCAGCCGGGTAAAATTTCAGCCCATTTACGATATAAGACAAATAATTCAGTATCAGGTTTTTTGCGCCCGAAGAGCCGCGAGGTCTAAGCGGTGCACGGCATACGCCAACTGTCGTTTCGTAACTTTCTTCCTGGTATCCGGAAGCATGGTAGCCGTCGAACACAACACCATCCGGATAGTTYGGTTTGCCGGTGAGAACTTTTACGACATGCCCTTGAGCAGACAAGCTTTTGACCAGGTCGTTGATAATAAATGATTCCGGCCAAAAATACTGCGACACCACGAGAACTCTCATCTATCAAACACCTGCTTTTCGCAACTTGGCCAACGCCAGCAACTCGGACCACGTTTTTCTTGAGGTTTGTTCCCAATCAAACTTATCACTTTGTGCAACCG
>NZ_JBFUIC010000470.1:0-2523 GCF_056402075.1 Pseudomonas sp. P4_C3 | reverse complement strand
GGTCTGGCGCTGAGTCTGGTGATTACCGCAATGGTTGCCCTGGTGCGCGACTGGACGGTGGCCGAGCTGCTCAAAGGGCTGATCGGTGCCGCGCTGATCGTGTTCATTTCGGTGGTGGGCGACCTCACTGAGAGCATGTTCAAGCGCCAGTCCGGGATCAAGGACAGCAGCAATCTGCTTCCGGGGCACGGCGGCGTGCTGGATCGTATCGACAGCCTGACAGCAGCGATTCCGGTATTTGCCGTGCTGCTGTGGATGGCGGCCCCATGAGCCGCTCGCAACAGATTACCGTTCTGGGTGCGACCGGCTCGATTGGCCTGAGTACGCTCGACGTCATCGCTCGCCATCCTGACCGTTATCAGGTCTTTGCCTTGAGTGGCTTCAGCCGCTTGAGTGAATTGCTGGCGCTGTGCGTGCGCCATGTACCGCGATTTGCTGTCGTGCCTGAGGTCGCTGCTGCCCGCACCTTGCAGGATGATTTGCGCGCGGCCGGTCTTTCGACCCGTGTTCTGGTGGGTGAGGAAGGTTTGTGTCAGGTCGCTTCCGATCCGGAAGTCGATACGGTCATGGCGGCCATCGTCGGTGCAGCGGGATTGCGCCCGACACTGGCGGCGGTCGAGGCTGGCAAAAAGATCCTCCTGGCCAATAAAGAAGCACTGGTCATGTCCGGCGCGCTGTTTATGCAGGCGGTGCGCAAGAGCGGTTCGGTGTTGCTGCCGATCGATAGCGAGCACAACGCGA
Organism: Pseudomonas sp. P4_C3; assembly: GCF_056402075.1. Taxonomy (NCBI): domain Bacteria; kingdom Pseudomonadati; phylum Pseudomonadota; class Gammaproteobacteria; order Pseudomonadales; family Pseudomonadaceae; genus Pseudomonas; species Pseudomonas sp. P4_C3. The sequence goes on along the minus strand of NZ_JBFUIC010000470.1, from coordinate 1,782 downwards.
TTTTTCAGTGCATGCCGCTCGATTATGCCCGTGGCCTCGAGGCGGTCGGTGTACGTCGGATTCTGCTGACAGCTTCCGGCGGTCCGTTCCGGCAGACGCCAATAGCTGAACTGGCGCATGTTTCTCCCGATCAGGCGTGTGCGCACCCGAACTGGTCCATGGGGCGAAAAATCTCCGTTGACTCGGCCAGCATGATGAACAAGGGGCTTGAGTTGATCGAAGCCTGCTGGCTGTTCGATGCCAGGCCATCCCAGGTCGAGGTGGTGGTTCACCCGCAAAGTGTGATCCATTCGCTGGTCGACTACGTCGATGGTTCTGTTCTGGCGCAGTTGGGTAATCCGGACATGCGCACGCCCATCGCCAATGCCCTGGCCTGGCCGGAGCGGATTGACTCGGGTGTGGCTCCGCTGGATCTGTTTGCCATTGCACGGCTGGATTTTCAGGCACCGGATGAAGAACGTTTCCCTTGCCTGCGTTTGGCCCGTCAGGCGGCCGAGGCGGGGAACAGCGCGCCAGCGATGCTCAATGCGGCGAACGAAGTGGCGGTGGCGGCATTTCTCGACGAACGGGTTCGTTACCCGGAAATCGCGAGTATCATCGAAGAAGTATTGAATCTTGAGCCCGTAGTAGCAGTGGGTGATCTCGAGGCAGTGTTCACGGCGGACGCGAAGGCKCGATTGCTGGCCGGACAATGGTTGAGTCGTCACGGGCGCTAAATGCTGCGGATAGTTGACCCAGGCAGCAGCGGAKCGGATTGCGGAGAAAGTAGATGAGCGCGCTCTATATGATTGTCGGCACCCTGGTTGCTCTGGGTGTGCTGGTTACCTTCCACGAGTTCGGCCATTTTTGGGTCGCGCGTCGTTGTGGGGTCAAAGTGCTGCGCTTCTCCGTAGGCTTCGGCATGCCTTTGCTGCGCTGGCACGACAAGCAAGGCACCGAATTCGTCGTCGCCGCGATCCCGTTGGGCGGCTACGTCAAAATGCTCGACGAGCGCGAGGGTGAAGTCCCCCTCGATCAGCTCGGCCAGACCTTCAATCGCAAATCCGTTCGTCAGCGCATTGCCATTGTAGCTGCAGGGCCGATAGCCAATTTCCTGCTGGCATTGGTGTTCTTCTGGGGTTTGGCAATGCTCGGCAGCGAGCAGGTGCGTCCAGTCATCGGGGCTGTCGAGTCCGGCAGTATTGCGGCCAAGGCGGGTTTGAGCCCCGGCCAGGAAATCGTGGCCATTGATGGTGAGGCGACTTCCGGCTGGGCGGAGGTGAACCTGCAATTGGTTCGTCGCCTGGGTGAAAGCGGCTCGTTGCAGATAATGGTTCGCGAACAGGGGGGCACGGCTGATTCTCCTCGTGAACTTGCGCTGAACAAATGGCTCAAAGGGGCTGACGAGCCCGACCCTATCCACTCATTGGGGATTCGCCCGTGGCGCCCGGCATTRCCGCCTGTCCTGGCTGAACTCGATCCAAAGGGGCCAGCTCAGGCTGCCGGCCTGAAGACGGGTGACCGGTTGCTGGAGCTTGATGGTCGTACGCTGGATGACTGGCAGCAGGTCGTCGATACCGTCCGTATGCATCCTGATACCAAAATCATGCTGCGGGTTGAGCGCGACGGTGCTCAAATCGACGTCCCGGTGACGCTGGCCGCTCGCGGCGAGCGCAAATCACCCAGCGGATACCTGGGGGCGGGGGTGAAGGCGGTCGATTGGCCACCGGAAATGATCCGCGAGGTCAGTTACGGGCCATTGGCAGCGATTGGCGAGGGGGCTCGACGCACCTGGACCATGAG
>NZ_JBFUIC010000469.1:0-2525 GCF_056402075.1 Pseudomonas sp. P4_C3 | reverse complement strand
ACCTGATCCCATCCCGAACTCAGCAGTGAAACGATGCATCGCCGATGGTAGTGTGGGGTTTCCCCATGTGAGAGTAGGTCATCGTCAAGATTAAATTCCGAAACCCCAATTGCGAAAGCAGTTGGGGTTTTGTTTGTGCGCTCGAAAAGCAGGGCGAGCTTTTTAAAAAAAATCACACAAACCTGACTCCACGGTTTTGCTATGGTGCAGCTCATTTTTAATGGACTGAGTTTGCGCCCACGGATCGGCATTCCTTTCAATGAGTTGCTGCACAAGTGCCTGAACCGATACCGATCAAGGACCACGAAAAAGAGACACGCCTGGTCAACAAGAGACTCATGGCCTGCGCCTTGTTCGTTGCCGCTGTCACCTGTGCGCTGGTAGTACGCCTGTACGTCCTGCAAGTCGTCGAATTCGACTATCACTCGACCATCTCCGAAAACAATCGCGTTCATGTCCTGCCGATTACGCCTACCCGCGGATTGATCTATGACCGCAACGGTGTACTCCTCGCTGACAACCRTCCCAGCTTCAACCTGACCATCACCCGCGAACGTGCTTCCAATGTCAGCGAAGAGCTGGACGAAGTCGTAAATCTCCTGCACCTGCCCGCTGAAGACCGCTCGCAGTTCGACAAGGTGATGAAGCAGGCTCGTCACCCCTTCGTACCCGTGACGCTGTTCTATGAACTGACCGAAGAGCAGATTGCCATTCTCGCCGTCAACGAGTTCCGCCTGCCGGGCCTTGATGTAGAGCCGCAGTTCGTTCGGCACTATCCATTGGGCGAGCACTTCGCTCATTCGGTCGGCTACGTCGGACGTATCAACGAGAAAGAGTCAAAGGCTCTGGATACGGTCGAGTACCGAGGCACCCAATCCATCGGCAAGACCGGAATCGAAAAATTCTACGAGGCGCAACTGCACGGCCATGTCGGCTATGAGGAAGTCGAAACCAATGCCCAGGGCCGCGTGCTGCGAGTGCTCAAGCACACTGACCCGGTGCCAGGCGAAAACATTGTCCTGAGCCTCGACGTCAAGCTGCAGGAAGCCGCCGAGCAAGCCCTGGGCGATCGCCGTGGCTCGGTGGTCGCGCTGGATCCGTCGACCGGCGAAGTATTGGCCATGGTCAGCAACCCGAGTTTCGATCCGAATCTGTTCGTCACCGGTATCAGTTCCAAGGAATACTCTTCGCTACGGGATTCCATTGATCGGCCGCTGTTCAATCGTGTCCTGCGTGGTCTCTATGCCCCGGGTTCGACCATCAAGCCGGAAGTGGCAATCGCTGGCCTCGATGCAGGTGTCGTCACGCCACAGACCCGTGTGTTCGACCCCGGTTATTACCAGCTACCGGATTTCGATCACAAGTACCGCAACTGGAACCACAGCGGCGATGGTTGGGTGGATATGGATGCGGCGATCATGCGTTCCAACGACACCTATTTCTATGACCTCGCACACAAGCTCGGTATCGATCGCCTGCACGACTACATGGCCATGTTCGGGCTGGGGGAGAAAGTCTCCCTGGACATGAATGAAGAAGCCCCTGGGCTGATGCCATCCCAAGCCTGGAAACGCGCCACCCGCCGTCAGGCCTGGTTTCCGGGCGAGACGGTGATTCTCGGCATCGGCCAGGGCTACATGCAGGTCACGCCGCTGCAGTTGGCTCAGGCGACGGCGCTGATTGCCAACAAAGGCGTGTGGAATCGCCCGCACCTGGCCAAAACCGTGGACGGCGTCGCGCCGTTGGATGAACATCCGATGCCGAATATTCTGCTCAAGGATCCGCGCGACTGGGAGCAGGTCAACCATGGTATGCAGATGGTGATGCACGATGCCCGCGGGATTGCCCGGGCCGCAGCGGCAGGGGCGCAGTATCGTATCGCCGGCAAGAGTGGTACCGCGCAGGTGGTGGCGATCAAGCAGGGCGAACGTTACAACCGGGAGAAAACCCGCGAGCGTAACCGCGACAATGCCTTGTTCGTCGGTTTCGCCCCGGCCGAGCACCCGAAGATCGTGATTTCGGTGATGATCGAAAACGGCGAGGCGGGTGGCCGCGTCGCCGGACCGGTCGTCCGGGAGATCATGGACGCCTGGCTACTCGATCAGGACGGGCACCTGAAGCCACAGTACGCCGCGCCGAGCAAGGTGCCGGGCGATCCTCACGTCTGAGCCCACATGGCTTCATAGCACAGGCATCACGGATGCTCATGCGTAGGCGAGGGCTTTTTCTTCCAGCAGTTCCTCATACAAGGCCGCCCATTTGCGACCCATTTCGTCCGCGGTAAACAGATTTTGATAGCGGGCCTGCGCCTTCTCGCCCATTTGCGCCGCCAGCAGCGGGTTTTCCCAAAGCGTGCGCATCGCCTCACGAAACGCCAATGGATTGCTCGGCGGCACCACCAGCCCGGTCTCGTTATGGATGTTGATGTAACTGGTGCCAGTGCCAATCTCACTGGAGATCATCGGTTTGCCATACATCGCGCCTTCAAGCAGCGAAATGCCGAAGGCTTCGGAGCGCAGGTGTGA
>NZ_JBFUIC010000468.1:0-2542 GCF_056402075.1 Pseudomonas sp. P4_C3 | reverse complement strand
GCGCCGACTGGAGCGAGGCCTGCGAAGGCACCAACGGCATCGGCACCTGCCTGGTGGAGCGTCAGTCGCTGACCATCCATCAGGACGAACACTTTCGCGGCCGCCACACCGGCCTGACCTGTTCGGCGAGCCCGGTCTTCGATCCCCATGGCGAACTGCTGGCGGTGCTCGACGTGTCGTCGGCGCGGCGCGACGTGTCGCGGCAAAGCCAGTTTCACACCATGGCGCTGGTCAATCTGTCGGCGAAGATGATCGAGAGCTGCTACTTCCTGCGCTGCTTCGACAACCAATGGTTGTTGCGTTTTCACTTGCAGGCCGAGTCCGTCGGTTTGTTCAGCGAAGGGTTGCTGGCGTTCGACGGAGAAGGGCGAATTTGCGCGGTCAACCAGAGTGCGCTGAACCTGCTGGGACATATTCGCGGCGGCTTGCTGGGTAAGCCGGTGGAGGCGTTTTTCGATTGCTCGCTCGATGAGTTGCTCGGTCGCGCGAGCACCAATGCCGCCGCCAGTTGGCCGTTGCGCACCCGCGATGGTCGCAAGCTGTTCGCGGTATTGCGCGGTGAGGCACGGCGGTCGCTGCCGATTCCGATGGTGCCAACTGCCAAGGTTGCACAAGTACCGCGCCTGTCGGGCATTTGCCTGGATGACGCGACGTTGCAGGCGGACTTCCGTAAGGCTTTGCGCGTCTACGAACGCGACGTGCCGCTGCTGATCAACGGCGAAACCGGGTCCGGCAAGGAGGCCTTTGCCAAAGCGGTGCACCACGCCAGCCAGCGGGCGGAAAAAGCCTTCGTCGCCCTCAATTGCGCGGCCATTCCTGAAAGCCTGATCGAAAGCGAGCTGTTCGGTTATCGCGGTGGCAGTTTCACCGGCGCGCGCAAGGAAGGCATGCGCGGCAAGTTGCAACAGGCCGATGGCGGCACGTTGTTCCTCGATGAAATCGGTGACATGCCACTGGCCCTGCAGACGCGATTGCTGAGGGTGCTGGAAGACCGGCAAGTGGTGCCGATCGGCGGCGAGCCGGAAGCGGTGAATGTGCGGATCATCAGTGCCACTCACCGCAACTTGCTGGGTCGCGTGGAGGACGGCAGCTTCCGTGAGGATTTGTATTACCGGCTCAACGGGCTGGAAGTCGCGTTGCCGGCCTTGCGTGATCGTAGCGACAAATCCCGGTTGCTCGACTTTTTGCTGGCCGAGGAGGCAGGCGCAGAAACTGTGTTGATCGACGGGCCGGCGCGGGAGGCCTTATTGGGATTCGCCTGGCCGGGCAACGTGCGGCAGTTGCGTAATGTGCTGCGTACGTTGGCGGCACTGTGTGAGGACGGGCGGATCGGTCTGGAAGATTTGCCGGCGATGATTCGCCAGGCGCGGCCGGTGGCGGCGCAGGCTATCGAGGAGCCATCAGAGCATCCGCTGGATGATGCCGAGCGGCTGGCGTTACTCAATGCGCTGGAGCAGACGCGGTGGCACATGACGCATACGGCTGAGCAGTTGGGGGTCAGTCGAAATACCCTCTATCGGAAGCTGCGTAAACACGGCATCGCTCGGTAATTGCTACGTCGACCTGTAGGAGCCGGCTTGCCGGCGAAGGCGGTCTGGAGATTGTCTTCGCCGGCAAGCCGGCTCCTACAGGTTTTGCGCTGAGCGCCATTGAAACATCAGGTGCGATTTTCCCCTCCCTAAGCTAACCTGCGGCCATGTTTTACGAGGTCGACTATGCACATTCATATTCTTGGTATCTGCGGCACTTTCATGGGGTCAATGGCGGTTCTGGCCAAAGAGCTGGGCCATCACGTGACGGGCTCCGATGCCAACGTCTATCCGCCGATGAGCACTCAGCTGGAAGCCCAGGGCATCGAGTTGACCCAAGGCTACGACCCGGCGCAACTCGATCCGGCCCCCGATCTGGTGGTGATCGGCAACGCCATGTCCCGGGGCAACCCGGCGGTGGAGTACGTGCTGAACAAAGGCCTGCCTTACGTCTCCGGCCCGCAATGGCTGGCCGATCACGTGCTGCAAGGTCGTTGGGTACTGGCCGTTGCCGGTACGCACGGCAAGACCACCACCAGCAGCATGCTGGCCTGGGTACTGGAGCACGCGGGCATGGCCCCGGGCTTCCTGATCGGCGGCGTGCCGCAAAACTTCTCGGTGTCGGCGCGCCTGGGCGATACGCCGTTCTTCGTCATCGAAGCCGACGAGTACGACAGTGCGTTCTTCGACAAGCGTTCCAAGTTCGTGCACTACCGTCCGCGCACGGCAATCCTGAACAACCTCGAATTCGATCACGCGGACATCTTCCCGGATCTGCCGGCCATCGAGCGACAGTTCCATCACTTGGTGCGGACCATCCCGAGCGAAGGCCTGGTGATTCATCCGACCACTGAGCCGGCGTTGCAGCGTGTTATCGAGATGGGTTGCTGGACGCCGGTGCAAACCACCGGTGCCGGCGGTCAGTGGCAGGTCAAGCTGCTCAGTGAAGATGGCTCGAAGTTCGAAGTGATGTTCGATGGCGTCGCCCAGGGTGTGGTCGAGTGGGACATGAC
>NZ_JBFUIC010000467.1:0-2543 GCF_056402075.1 Pseudomonas sp. P4_C3 | reverse complement strand
GGCCCGAGGTGCCCGATGATGCGCCTGGTGAGCTTTCCGACGATGTTGCGTGATGCCCACGGCGCCGGGGCGTATGCCGGACTGAACGCATTACTGATGGCACAGCTCGGTGTCACTGGCGCTCCAGCCGCTACCGTTGAACCTTTGGAGATTTCCACTTTCTGGCAGGACATCGGAACCCGCTGGGAGATTGATGAACAATATTTCAAACCGTGGCCGGTATGTCGCTGGGCGCAGCCGGCACTCACGGCCATGACCGATTTGATGCGAGCGTATCCAGTCATCACTGCGGAGTTGATCGAGACCATAAATGTCGAGACATTCCATGAGTCTGTGTGCTTGCAGGGGCATTTTCCGAAGAATGCGGACGAGGCCCAGTATGCGCTAGCGTTCCCACTTGCCGCCTTGATCGTTCGCGGAAAGCTGGGCCCTGACGAAGTCACTGGGGATTCCATTCATGCGCCGGACATCTTGAACATCAGCGAGAAGATAATCCTTCATGAGGCGCCCGACCTGTCCGCCAGGTTCCCGGAGGAAATTCTCTCCCGCGTCACGGTTACCCTGAAAGACGGCACGCGTCTTACGAGCCCAACCGCGACGGCCAAGGGCGACCCCGGCAACCCTATGTCGAGTGCCGAACTCACGGCTAAATATCATTTGCTGGCTGATGACAGCTTGGGATCCACGCTCAGCAATGCGATCAAGAACAGTGTTGAAGCACTGCCTGAGAGTGATGACTGCCAGTYATTCTTTGATTTGTTGCTGTCTGCTCCAAAAACCGCTGTCTAGATTGCGCAACGGTTTCGTAGCTATTGGTAAAGGGGTCAAAGAGGATTTATGCCATTCGTATTCGAGAGCGTGCTTAAAGACAAGAACATGGGGTACTCCTATACGGCGGAGAAACCATCAATGCCGCAGGCGGTGACTCGTGTAGCTTTCGTGCTTTTGAACAATTTCTCGATGATGTCGTTCACCGGCGCTATCGATGCGCTGGTGACCGCAAACTTGATTAGCGAGACACCGGCATTCGAAGTGTTGACCGTTGGTATCAAAAGTCGTCTGGTCATGAGCGATCTGGGAATTGCAATTTCAGCAGACCTGGAGTTATCCCAATTGCCAGATCGTATCGACGTTCTCATCGTCGCAGGTGGTTTACGGGTGAAGTTGATCAGCGATCCGATATTACGGCGCAAGCTACGTAACGCCGCCTCTCTTGGTGCGACCATGGGCGGTTTGTGGAACGGCGCCTTTTTCCTGGCGGAAGCTCAGTTAATGGACGGTGTCGAGTGTGCCTTCCATCCAGACGGGCGAGCGATGATGGAGGATGTCTTCCCCAAAGTCCTGGTTTCCTGCCGAACTCACGTAATAGATAGAAACCGTATCACGTGCGCCGGTGCCAGTAGTTCCTTACGAATGATGCTGGAACTCATCACCGCTAAACAAGGCGTGTCGCTGACCCATGCTGTCGAGGAAATACTTAGCTGCGATCAAACCCCTGAAGTCTCTGGGATATCGACGGTCATCGTTGACTCTGACCCCACCTTGCCACAAACCCTGAAGCTCGCTTTAGAACTGATGCAAAAGAACATCGAAGAGCCGCTTTCCATCGACGAACTGGCCGAATGCGTGAACATTTCCCGACGACAATTGGAGCGCCGTTTCTGCCGCTTCGTCGGCGCCACCCCCACACGTTACTACCTGGAACTGCGCTTGACTCGAGCGCGTCAGCTTATTCTGCAGAGCAATCGGCCGATCACCGATATCGCGATCGCGACCGGCTTTTGCAGTTTCGCCAACTTCCATATGCGCTTTCGTGACTTCTTTGGCGTAGCGCCAAGTAGCTATAGAGCGACGTATGAGCGCAGGCGTTAGTTTTCCGAAACGCAAGCACGCAAAAAACCAAAGAAATCCGCAAAGTCTAAGCCGAGCAAATGATGGTTAACATCATCGATAAGGATTACCGAGAATTATGAATGCTCCATCGTCAGTGTTGATACCGACGGCTAACTACAGCGAGCGGATGTCTACACGCATTGCCTTCCTCATCGCGGGCTTACTCATGTCCGCTTGGGCGCCTCTGGTTCCATTGGTAAAGGCACGCGTTGGTTTGGACGATGGTGGCTTGGGGTTGCTGCTTCTCGGCCTTGGCGGCGGATCTATTGTAGCCATGCCGTTTGCTGGATATCTCACTGCGCACTATGGGTGCCGACCGGTCGTCATCTGGGCAACTATTGCACTGTGTGCCGTTCTTGCGCTTTTGAGCACCGTGGTGTGGCTACCTGGCCTGGTGATAGCTGTCATTATCTTCGGCGCCAGCATGGGCATGCTTGATTGCGCCATGAACATACAGTCCGTCATCGTCGAGAAAAACAGCGGGCAGGCACTTCAGTCTGGCTTCCATGGCCTTTACAGCGTCGGAGGTATATTGGGCGCCGGGGCGATGACCGCTTTACTGACCTTCGGCCTGGATCCACTGATGGCTGCGCTCTGTATCGTTGCCACAGTTTTGGGAGCACTTTACAAGGCTGCACCTGCTTTGCTGA
>NZ_JBFUIC010000466.1:0-2552 GCF_056402075.1 Pseudomonas sp. P4_C3 | reverse complement strand
CATCCAAGGAGTCAACAATATGTACAAGACAGAACTTCTAGGCGCTCTGGCACTGTGCGTCGCAAGCTTGCTGGCACACGCCGACGACGACAGCCTGCGTATCGGTATCGAAGCCGCCTACCCGCCCTTCTCCTTCAAGACGCCAGAGGGCAACGTCAGTGGTTTCGATTACGACATTGGCAACGCGCTGTGCGAAGAGATGAAGGTCAAATGCGAGTGGGTCATCCAGGAATTCGACGGCATGATCCCGTCGCTGAAAGTGCGCAAGATCGATGCTGTGCTGTCGTCGATGTCGATCACTGAAGACCGTATGAAGTCGGTCGACTTCAGCAAAAAGTACTACCACACGCCGGGCAAGTTCGCGATGAAGGCCGGTAGCGTGATCAACGACCCGCTGGTCGATCTCAAAGGCAAGAAACTCGGCGTGCAACGCTCCTCGACCTATGACCGTTTCGCCACCGAGCAGCTTGAGAAAGCCGGCGCCCTGGTGGTGCGCTACTCCTCGCAAAATGAAGCCTTCCTCGATCTGGCAGCGGGTCGCCTGGACGCCACGCTTGCAGACATCGTCAACACCGATGAAAGCTTTATCAAAACACCCTTGGGTAAGGGTTTCGCACTGGCAGGGCCGGACATCAACGACCCGAAATACTTCGGCAGAGGCGCCGGGATCGCGGTGCGTAAAGGCGACAGCGCGAACGTTGCACGCCTGAGTGCAGCGATTGATGCGATCCGCGCCAATGGCAAGTACCAGCAAGTGATGGGCAAGTACTTCGCCTTCGATATCTACGGCGAATAAGCCTTCATCCGAAACCTTGGCGCCGGCCCCATGCGGGCGCCGCTTTTGGCTTGTCTCGTGCGCCTCCCGGCGCTCGCTTGAGGAACTTCATCATGCTCCACGGCTACGGATCGAGCATTCTCGATGGCGCCTGGCTGACCATTAATCTGGCCCTGACCTCCATGACCATGGCCATTTCCCTGGGACTGATCGGCGCGGCCTTTCGTTTGTCGCCGTTCAAATGGCTGGCGGTGCTGGGCGAAGGTTATACAACCCTGATTCGCGGTATTCCTGACCTGGTGCTGATCCTGCTGATCTTCTATGGCGGCCAGGATCTGATGAACCGCATTGCCCTCGCACTCGGTTACACCCAGTACATCGACATCAACCCCTTCATCGCCGGTGTCTGCACCATGGGCTTCATTTTCGGTGCGTATCTCTCGGAGACCTTTCGTGGCGCCTTCATGGCGATCCCTAAAGGTCAGGCAGAGGCCGGCGCGGCTTATGGCATGAGTGGCGCTCAGGTGTTCTGGCGGATTCTGGTGCCGCAGATGATTCGTTTCGCCATTCCCGGGTTCACCAACAACTGGTTGGTACTGACCAAATCCACCGCGCTGATCTCGGTGATCGGTTTGCAGGACATGATGTTCAAAGCCAAAAACGCAGCGGACGCCACCCATGAGCCGTTCACATTTTTCCTCGCGGTTGCCGCGCTCTACTTGATGCTGACCAGCGTGTCATTGCTGGTGTTGCGCTATCTGGAAAAACACTACTCGGTCGGCATCAAAGCCGCCGAACTGTGACTGGGAGCCCCCCATGATTCTCGACTACAACCTGATATGGGAAAACCTGCCGCTGTATTTCAACGGCGCATTGGTGACCCTGAAAGTGCTGCTGATTTCCCTGGCCGTTGGCCTGGTGCTTGCGGTTCCGATAGCGCTGATGCGCGTTTCCCGATCACCACTGATCAACTTCCCGGCCTGGCTCTACACCTACGTGATTCGCGGCACCCCGATGCTGGTGCAATTGTTCCTGATCTACTACGGGTTGGCGCAGTTCGAAGCGGTACGCCAAAGCGCGTTCTGGCCTTACCTGTCCAGCGCGACCTTTTGTGCCTGCCTGGCCTTCGCAATCAATACCAGCGCCTATAGCGCGGAACTCCTGGCCGGCAGCTTGAAGGCCACGGCCCACGGCGAGATCGAAGCCGCCAAAGCCATGGGCATGTCGCGCCTGACCTTGTACCGCCGCATCCTCCTGCCGTCGGCCTTGCGCCGGGCGCTGCCGCAGTACAGCAACGAAGTGCTGATGATGCTGCAGACCACCAGCCTGGCGTCCATCGTCACGTTGGTGGATATCACCGGAGCCGCGCGAACCGTCAGTTCGCGCTTCTATCTGCCGTTCGAAGCATTCATCACTGCCGGTCTCATCTACCTGGCCCTGACCTTCATCCTGGTTCGCCTGTTCAAGCTGGCCGAGCGCCGCTGGCTGGCCTATCTGGCACCACGCAAGCACTAAGGAGCGTTATGAAGCACATTCAATACCTTTTGCCGTGGAGTGCCTCGGGCACAGAACGAAAGCTGTCGCTGTTTCGTTTTGGCAGCGGGCCGCGCAAGGCCTACATCCAGGCTTCCCTACATGCCGACGAACTGCCGGGGATGCGCGTCGCCGTCGAGCTCAAGCGCCGTCTGCTGGAACTGGAAGAGCAAGGCCTGTTGAACGGGGTGATCGAACTGGTGCCGATGGCCAATCCGATTGGTATCGCACAGATGTTCCAGGC
>NZ_JBFUIC010000465.1:0-2560 GCF_056402075.1 Pseudomonas sp. P4_C3 | reverse complement strand
CCTCACCGTTCAGGTTGAACAGCGGGCCGCCCGAGTTACCCGGGTTGATCGGTACGTCGGTCTGGATGAACGGTACATAGTTTTCGTTCGGCAGACTGCGACCGACGGCACTGACGATGCCCTGGGTCACCGTGTGGTCAAAGCCGAATGGCGAACCAATCGCGACAACCCATTGGCCAGCCTTCAGGTCCTGGGATTTACCGAGCTTGAGCACTGGCAGATCCTTGCCTTCGATTTTCAGCAGCGCCACGTCGGAACGTGGATCGGTACCGATCAGCTTGGCTTTCATTTCGCTGCGATCAGCCAGGCGGACGAGGATTTCGTCAGCATCGGCGATCACGTGGTTGTTGGTCAGGATATAACCATCAGTAGAGATGATGAAACCCGAGCCCAGGGACGTTGCCTCGCGCTGTCGGTCGCGAGGTGAGCGCGATTGTGGCGGCATGCCCCGTTCGAAGAATTCGCGCAACATTGGCGGCAAGCCTTCGAGGTCGGGCATTTGTTGGCTGACTTTGCGATCTGGCAGCTTTTGCGTGGTACTGATGTTCACGACTGCAGGCGAGGCCTGTTCGACCAATTGCGTAAAGTCAGGCAACTCGACCGCTTGGGCGGTGACCGCCTGACCGAGCACCAGCACAGTGGCAATAATGGAAAGGTAAGACTTCAAGCGTGGTATCGACATACGGCTCCCGTTACGACGAGCAGGGTTAAGCGATATGGAGCAAGGAACACCGGGAACAATACGCCGGTATTTTTGTTCCGGGAACAACAAACAAGGCCAGAGCCGAGGGGCTCTGACCTATAAGAAATTTACGGGTTTTTTGCAAATTGAAATGCTCACGAAACATTTCGAATTCAGCTCACTGCTTGGTTGCAGCGGCGTCGGTACGCATCGAAAGCGCTATCCGCTCAGCGGTACCGACCGGTATCTCACCGACGACGGTCACCATCATCTCACCCTGTGCCGTGCTCAAGCGCCGGGAAACCGCAACGGTCGGCCCCAACTGAGTGCGGGTGTCGGTGACGGTTGCGCCATTCAACGGTTCGAGGAATACCGAAAAGCGCGTCAGACCATCGTCATACATCAGGCTATTGACCTGGGTTTTGGTCTCCGGATCCTTGCGAGCGGTGCTGCTGGTCAACTCGAAGCCGGGCGGCAACCAGTCGGAACGCCAGACCTGGGCAGACTTGACGGCAGAAGCCTTGTCACTTTCGAGATTGACTGGCTTGCAATCATTACTGGCCTGCAGGTCTTTTTCGGAAGGAACGTCAGCGGTATCCAGTTGTGTGAACTGGAAGCGCTCCAACAACCGCCCCTTGTCGTCCAATAGCAAAGACTTCAGAGGCAGGCCGGTTTCTTTATCCAGATGCAGTTCAAAACCGTAGCGGTGTTGATCACGGGGTGTCAGCGATACGATCACCGCCGAACGCCCGGCGACGCGCGACTTGCCGATGACGGCGAGGTCATACCAGTTCTTGAGCTTCTGAGGATCGAGTGCACGGGCAGCGGAGTTGGGTGAGTCCCCAAGCCCTGCTATCAGTGTGCCGCTGACGCATTGAGTTTGCCCATCAATGCGAACGACTTCCTGAGCGGAACCGTCGAGCTGGATCAATCGCTCGCGGACCTTTCCATCCTGGACGCGGTGCCAGATGTTATGGGTAGAAAAACTACCGTTACGCTCGTAGACGAAAGTACCCTGAAAGCTTTGCTGTTGCTCTGCCTGACCCAGGCGGCTCAACCAGTCCTGGGCATCATCGGCTTGGGCTGGAACAATGAACCAGCCGCTGAACAGAAGCGAAAGTAGAGGTATGGCGCGCATGATCCTCCTTAACGGTTTTCCAGACTTGCGGCACGAGCGTAAGGCAGAGCGCTCTCAGTGCCTTTCAATGCAGCCTGTTGTGCATGTTGGCGCAAGTAACCTGGCAGACGCTGGTCGTGCCAGCCTGGCTGACCTTGCAAAACGCCATTGGCCATTGGGCCGGTAGCTTGCGAACTCTCATTGTAGCCTGCCAGAACAGCAGGGCCTTTTACTTGAGGAACGGCCAGTCCGGGTTGATTGGATTGCTGGGCCAGTTCGACGCCGGCGATCTCATCCTGGTTGTACAGACGCACACCGGCCAGCACCGCCAGGGTCACGGAAGCTGCGACCGCCAGACGACCCAGGCTGCGCCATGGACCACGGGAAGGTTTTGCCGGTACGGCTTCGTCAGCCAGGGCAGCAGAAACAGCCGCAGCGATGTCCAGACGTGGGAGCAGCAGATCCTTGTGCATCACTGCCCGAGCGATCTGATAACGAGCCCATGTTTCACGGGTTTCAACATCGTCGCAGGCATTCAATACCCGACGCAATTCCAATTCGTCCGCTTCGTTATCCATCACTGCGGACAGCGATTCCTGCAGGGCTTCACGACTCATGGCGTTCCTCTCTTGGCTGTCGCCGCTGTCTTTAGTTTTCCTGCAACAACGGCTGCAGGGCTTTGTCGATGGCCTCCCGGGCGCGGAAGATCCGGGAGCGCACGGTGCCTACCGGACATTGCATGACGCTCGCAATGTCCTCGT
>NZ_JBFUIC010000464.1:0-2575 GCF_056402075.1 Pseudomonas sp. P4_C3 | reverse complement strand
GTCTGGTCACGACTCGGTACCCGAATTTCTTGACGACCATAGAGCATTGGAACCACCTGATCCCATCCCGAACTCAGCAGTGAAACGATGCATCGCCGATGGTAGTGTGGGGTTTCCCCATGTGAGAGTAGGTCATCGTCAAGATTAAATTCCGAAACCCCTATCTGCGCATGCAGGTAGGGGTTTTGTTTTTGTCCGCRGGAAAGCCRCGGCTGCTGGATTTCTACGGTAAGCAAACAGCGTACCCATCTTTTCATCGTATGCGTCCGGCCATCACGCCTTGCGTAACTAAACCGGTTGCCACTTATGCGGCAGCAACTCATCGATTTCACTCGCCCGCTGCGTCGGCAGGCGCGTGAGAACATCCTTCAGATATGCGTACGGATCATGGCCATTCAGCCGTGCAAACTGGATCAAGCTCATCAGCGCCGCCGCTCGCTGGCCGCTGCGTGTGCCTTTGAATTGCCTGTAAATCTCGAAGTACATTCAGTTCGCTCCCTGCGATAGATCGTGCGACAACCTGTGTGACGCATCGATGCAAGCCTGGCGGAGCGGGTTTTTTGGCTATCGGACACTTGTTTCCAATCGTTGGCGGATGTTCTGAGGCGGCGGGTTAGAGCGGGTGGATCAGCCTCTGAATTGTCCAAAACGACACTGTTTCACCCTTGCAACACCTTCGGAGCTACTGCTTAATACGCAATCGCTCATAACGTCCAAAATCTTTCGGCGACCGAAAACCACTATAAAAAGAGCACTCCATTGACTGAGCACGGAACGCAACTGGCCTCCCAGGTGACGTTATCGCTGGTTGTCCCCGTTTTTAACGAGGACGACAGTCTCGACACGTTTCTCCTGCGCATTGAGGAAGTCTTCCGGCAGCAGGAATTGATAAAGCTTGAATTGGTATTCATCAATGACGGCAGCACTGACGCCACGCTTGCACGTCTGCTTGAGCGCCAGCAGCATGATTCGCGTCTGCGCATCGTTGACCTGAGTCGCAACTTCGGCAAAGAAGCGGCATTGTCCGCCGGTTTACAGATCGCCGCCGGACAGATCGTTGTGCCGATCGACGCCGATCTGCAGGATCCGCCAGAAATCATTTTGCAGATGATCGAGCGTTGGCGAGAGGGCTATGAAGTGGTGCTCGGTCACCGGATCAGCCGGCGTAGCGATACGTGGACCAAACAGACTTCCGCCCACTGGTTCTATCGCCTGCACAACAAGATTGCTGAGCAGCCGCTGCCGGAAAACGTTGGGGATTTTCGCCTGATGGATCGCTGTGTGGTCGACGCCTTGCTGACCTTGCCCGAATCCCGGCGCTTCATGAAAGGCCTGTTTGCCTGGTTCGGGTTTCGCACCACCCACGTTGATTACAAGCGTCCCGAGCGGGTGGCGGGGCAGAGTAAATTCAATGGTTGGCGGCTGTGGAACTTTGCGCTGGAAGGTATCACCAGCTTCAGCACTGAGCCTTTGCGAGTCTGGACGTACATAGGGGCGCTGGTGTCGCTCGTCTCTTTCGCTTTTGCCATATTTATCGTGGTGCGCACGTTGATCCATGGTGTCGACATGCCCGGTTACGCCTCGCTGATGGTCGCCGTAACGTTCCTTGGTGGCCTGCAACTGATTGGCATCGGCGTACTCGGTGAGTACTTGGGCCGCACTTACATCGAATCCAAACGCCGGCCGGTTTTTCTTGTGCGCCGTGTCTACGACCCCAAGGCCTAAAGCATGGATCTCAAGGAAATCGACATCCTCGGCGATAACATCGACGAGCATTGGTATTACTGCTCGAAAGCAGCAGCGACCCGCCGCCTGCTGGGTGACGCGCCAATCAAGCGGATTCTCGACGTGGGCGCTGGTTCCGGTTTTTTTACCCACCATCTGTTGACTCATACCGAGGCGCGCGAGGCCTGGTGTGTCGATATCAGCTACCTCGCCGATTCCAGCGCGACCACCGCTGGCAAGCCGGTGCACTACCGTCGCAGCGTCGAGACCGTCAACGCCGATCTGGTGCTGTTGATGGACGTGCTGGAGCATGTCGATGACGACCTCGGTTTGCTCAAGACTTACGTCGATACAGTGCCGTCAGGCAGCCGGTTCCTGATGACAGTGCCTGCCTTCCAGTTCCTCTGGAGCGGCCACGACGACTTTCTCGAACACAAGCGCCGCTACACCCTGGCCCAATTTGAAACTCTGGCCCGGAACGCGGGTTTGACGGTACAACGCGGTGCCTACTATTTCGGTGCGGTGTTCCCGATCGCCGCTGCGATACGTTTGTTGCCCCTCGGACGGCAGGGTTCAGCGCCTCGTTCGCAGCTCAAGCGCCATCATCCGCTGGTGAACACTGTGCTCAAGACTCTCTGTAGGCTTGAATTGCCATTGATGGGCATGAACCGCCTGGCCGGCTTGAGTGTATTCGTGCTGGCGCGAAAGCCCTGACATCAGCCGAAAAAACAGCGTTGATCCAGCGCGGTTTGCGTTTTGCTGTAACCGGATTGTTCGTTACTGCCCTGCATGCGCTGGTTGCGGTGCTGTTCATCAATTTCGTCGTCGCACTTCCGCCTCTGGCTAACGG
>NZ_JBFUIC010000463.1:0-2593 GCF_056402075.1 Pseudomonas sp. P4_C3 | reverse complement strand
AATGAAATACGAATCGTATAGTGAATTCGTGACTGGGCTTTGCTCTGCTTTTGCAGGCCATGACCTCTCCAAAAAAATAAAAATGGGAGCGTAACGTGGAACTGGTTTTCGACTTTGACTTCATCGTCATAGGCTCGGGCTTCGGCGGCAGCGTTTCGGCGCACCGGTTGACGGAGAAGGGCTACCGTGTTGGCGTGATGGAAATGGGGCGCCGTTGGCGTGCCGAGGACTTTCCGAAAAGCAACTGGGATCTGCGTAGATGGATGTGGATGCCCGCACTGAAAATGTTCGGCTTCTACAGCATGCGGATGTTTCGACACGTGGTCGTCGCAAGCGGCAATGCGGTCGGCGGAGGCTCCATCACTTACGCCAACGCACTGCTGAGGCCTTCGGATAAGGTTTGGGACGAGGGCTCGTGGGCAGGTCTGGCAGATTGGAAGAGCATCATGCCGAGGCACTATGCAGAGGCCGAGAGAATGCTGGGAGTGACTGAGGGCAAAATCCTGGGAGAAGCGGATTTGCGTCTTAAAAGGATGGCGGAGCTAAATGGCGTCGCCCACACCTTTCACGCACCCAATGTTGGTACCTTCTTCGCTCCGGAGGGCGAGGTCGCAGGCAAAACCTATCCCGATCCGTACTTCGGCGGTGAAGGCCCTGAGCGAGGCAGTTGCGTGGGCTGCGGCGGCTGCATGATGGGCTGCCGGCACAATGCCAAGAACACACTCGACAAGAACTACCTGTTTTTGGCTGAGAAGCACGGAGCTCAAGTCTTTGCGCAAACTCAAGTCGTAGACGTCCGACCGTTGAATGGCAAGGTGGACGGCAGCGACGGCTACGAGATCCACACGCAATGTTCGACTTCCTGGTTCCGCAAGAATAAGCGGGTCTTCCGCGCCCGAGGCGTGGTGTTCGCGGCATCCTCGTTAGGGACGATGGAGTTGCTGTTCCGGCTCAGGGAGAAAGGCTCTCTGCCTGGTATCAGTCAGGATCTGGGTAAACGGATACGCACCAATGCCGAATCACTTATCGGCGTCCGCTTCCCTTCCACAGATAAAAGTATGTCGCCAGGCTTGGCGGGCGGGGCCAGTATCTACTTGGACGAGCACACTCATATAGGTGTCGTACGCTATCCGGAAGGGTCAGATGCCATAGGGCTGATGATGACGCTGATGAGCGGTGGTCGCCCTGGCTGGAGGCGAATTGGTACTTGGATACTGACATTACTCAGGCACCCGATGCAGGCCCTACGGGTACACAACCCCAGAGGCTTCGCACGGGAAAACATGTTGTTGCTTGTGATGCAAACGGTCGATGCTCATATCAATATGCGTCTTAAACGTCGCTGGTACTGGCCTTTTGGAAGCCGACTGGTGACAGAAGGCGGCCCAATTCCTACGTTCATCCCGCAAGCGAATGCCTTCGTCGAAAAGGGTGCCAAGGCACTAGGTGGTATAGCGACCACCTTCCTCAGCGAAATCCTGTTCAACATTCCAACAACCGCGCATTGCATGGGCGGTTGCGCCATGGCGGAATCCGACGACCATGGTGTCATGGACGCGCAAAATAGAGTGTTTGGATATCGCAACCTGCTGATCTGCGACGGATCAATGCTCAGTGCCAACCTTGGCGTGAACCCAAGTCTGACGATCACTGCACTCGCGGAACACGCGATGTCGCACATACCAGCGAAAGGGAAATCTCAAGTCGAAACTCGGATTGCGATGACCCAGTTGGAATAACGGGTTGCTTTCAACTATCCATGTCCAAAAATCATACAGGACGACGCGAATCATGCCTTCTACAGAACCCTTCTAAAGAAGCCGCAAGAGAACTTTTAAATCGATAAAAACCACATCAATACAGAACCAGATTGGTCATATTAAAGAACTGCCATCCTTAGCGGGAAACGGCACCACCGCCTAAGCCTAAAAACAAAAACTGGTCATCCAATGAATACAAAAAAAACAGTTGAACCATCAGCTGGCGTGACACATCATCCCTGCCCTAGCGTCCAATCCAAACTTAAAACAAACTCACACCTTACCCCGCGCAGTTCAATACTATTCGGGGCGACTCTATTACTAACACTAGGGACTCCATCTGCTTCATGGGCAAATGGACTTGCGCTCAACGAACAAAGCGCTAGTGCTGCGGGGACTGCTTATGCTGGCCGCTCCTCGTCAGCAATAGACGCCAGCACCGTGTATGGTAATCCAGCGGGTTTAAGTAAAATCAAAAAAATAGAGGTCAGCGGCGGACTGGCATTAATTGACGCAAACGTTAACATAAGCGATGCAAGAAGTACTGCCCCAGGTACCACTGACGGCAACTCAGTACCTCTTACAGCTATTCCTTTTGGATACTTCTCTTCGCCAATCGACGATCGTTTTAGCGCTGGCATTGGTCTGTATGCGTCATACGGTCTCGTTAATGATTATGAGAGTTCCTTCCAAGGTCGCTACCATGGTTCCTACAGCAAGGTTCAGGTTAAAACATTGCACCCTGCTGTCTCGTACCGCTTAAACGATCAAGTAGCTATTGGCATTGGCACCACATTCAATCGTATTGAGAACAACCTCCAGTCCTATTTGGC
>NZ_JBFUIC010000462.1:0-2605 GCF_056402075.1 Pseudomonas sp. P4_C3 | reverse complement strand
CTTCTGTTTTGCCCGATGGACGAGCTGAGAAGCGTTACTGGTGGCATTAAAAGCGGGCTGGAGCTACGAAGAGCGCTTTAGGTGTAGTTAGCCAGCCAAACATCGTCGGCGCTAGTGTCGACGATGTTTGAACCAGTTTTTACACACTCTGGGCCATGGATGGCCGATGGCGGCGGGCCCACGGAGCAGGACCGGAGCGAGGGCATGCCGAGCCACGGCGAGGCACCGAATGTCAGGGGCAAGAGCGTTTGGTTACTTTGCGCTTTTCAAAGTGACCCGCTGTAAGAGCGGAACCMTAAGYGGCCGTTACCGCAGCAAYGGATATGTACACCCACAAAACATTCATCGCCTGACACAAAGCCATCGTTGGAACGCCGCCCGGACCAAGCTCGCTCCCACAGGGATCTTCAGCGACCACAAGTCCCGAGTAAAACCGGAGACCCAATGTGGGAGCGAGCCTGCTAGCGAAGACGGCCTGCCAGCCAACACACCTCTTTCAGATTCACCTCCAAAAAACTGTTCCCCAATCCCACATGGTCCGTTTGAGGGATGTCCACTCTGTTGCGCATTGTTTGAATGCCAGCGTAGGGGCACTACACCCGCCCCGTTACACGCGCGCCCCGGCGGATGGGGTGAACAAAGGAGAACAATAAAAATGCTCAACCAAGACCTGATTCGCCAGCGTCTGAGCCAACGTGCCCGCGAGTTGGTGCCGATCCTGCGTGAACGCRCCCTGAATGCCGCGCAAGCAGGCCAGTTGCCTGAAGAAACCCTGAAGGATTTCCACGACGCCGGGTTCTTTCGCATCCTGCAACCGTCCCGTTGGGAAGGCTATGAACTGGAGCCCAAGGATTTCTTTGACGTGCAGATGACCCTTGCCGAAGGCTGCATGTCCTCGGCCTGGGTGCTGGGGGTGGTGGCGATCCACAACTGGCAACTGGCGCTGTTCGACGACCGCGCCGCGCAGGATGTTTGGGGCAGCGATTCCAGCGTGCTGATCTCCTCTTCCTATATGCCGGTGGGCAAGGTCGAGCGGGTCGACGGTGGTTTCAAGTTGAGCGGACGCTGGGGCTTTTCCTCCGGCAGCAAGCATTGCGACTGGGCATTCCTCGGTGCGCTGGTGCCGCCGGCGGAGGCGGGCGGGGCGCCGGATTATCGGACGTTCCTGGTGCCGCGCAGCGACTACCAGATTCTCGACAACTGGAACGTCATGGGCCTGGAAGCCACTGGCTCCCACGACATTCTGGTGGAAAACGCCTTCGTGCCCGAGTACCGCACCCATCGCGCGTTCGACGGTTTCATGCAGAACAGTCCGGGCAACGCGGAGAACACTGCACCGTTGTTCCGCCTGCCGTTCGGGCAGATTTTCGTGCGTGCGGTTTCGTCGTCCGCTATCGGTGCCCTGCAAGGCGCGGTGGATCAGTTTGTCGAACACAACCGCGCCCGGGTCGGGGTCAATGACGGTCGCAAAATGGTCCAGGACCCGGCCGCGCAATCGGCGCTGGCCAATGCCATGGTCTGCGTCGACGAGTGCAAGACCGTGCTGCATCGCAACTTCGCCCTGATGCTGGAGCGGGCGCAGAAGGGTGAGCCGTTGAGCATGCCCGAGCGGGTGAAAATGCGTTACGACTCGGCGCTGGTGGCCGACAAGTGCGCCAAGGCCGTTGGCGAGCTGATGTTCAACAGCGGTGCTTCGACGATCTTCCGCAGCCACCCGATCAACCGTGCCTTCCGCGACATTCATACCGGTCGCGCCCACGTCGCCAACAGTCCGTCCAAGTACGCCTGGAACCTCGGTGGGGTGAGCATGGGCCAGGACAGTAACGACTTTTTTCTCTGACGCTTTCGGCTAGTCCGTTTGCGTGATTCAAGCGCGTCGCCGATGCCCGAGCATGGGCGCAAGGCACAGGTCTCTGGCGCCGACTGCGCATCCAAATAAGCACAAGGATCAACCATGAAATTTTCCCTGATTTACGAAGCCCAGACGGTGGACTCCRGCCGCGAAGGCGACCGCAAGATTTTCGAAGACACTGTCGAGCAGGCCGTGCTGGCCGACAAGCTCGGCTTCGACACCTTCTGGTGTGTTGAGCACACGGCGCTGAGCAACTACTCGCACATGTCCGCGCCGGAAACCATGCTGGCGTTCGTTGCCGGTAAAACCGAGCGCATCGGCATTGGCCACGGAGTGGTTTGCCTGCCTCCGGCGATGAACCATCCGGTGAAGGTCGCCGAGCGCATCGCCACCCTCGACCTGTTGTCCAAGGGCCGTGTGCACTTCGGCGTGGGCAAGGGCGGCACCCAGCAGGAGGCCGGCACCTTCGGCTACGACCTGGCGACCTTGCAGCCGCAGATCGACGAAATGATGTACCTGATCCCGAAAATGTTCGTGCAGGACGAGATCGAGCACAACGGCGACTTCGTGCAGATACCCAAGCGCCCGATCCATCCAAAGCCGTACCAGGATCCGCACCCGCCGATGTACCTGGCATGCACCAACACCGAGTCGCTGAAGAATGCCGGCGGTCGTGGCATGGGCGCACTGGTGCTGGGCTTCGGTGGCCCGGAAGAAATCGCCAAGAAGGTCGAGGTGTATCACCAGGCCTAC
>NZ_JBFUIC010000461.1:0-2613 GCF_056402075.1 Pseudomonas sp. P4_C3 | reverse complement strand
CAGGAGTAGCGCGCCTTGCAGGAGCAGGCGCACAGGCGGTAGTAGCATTATCCATCCGGCTGGAGGCATGATCTGGGCGGGATAACAACACAAGCGCCCTGACATGACCCGCACCGCCAGAGTCACCGATCCGTCTTATGAATTGATGGACGACCACAACGGGTTGTCCATCATCTACCGCCAGCATGGCTTTCCCTGCCCGCTGGTGCGCTGGCATTTCCACAAGGAATACGAGTTGCACCTGATCGTCGCCAGTTCCGGCAAGGTGTTCATCGGCGACTACATCGGCAACTTCTATCCTCAGACACTCTTCCTGACCGGCCCCAACCTGCCCCACAACTGGATCAGCCAGGTGGCCGAGGATGAGGTGGTACCCAAGCGCGACATGCTGGTCAACTTCACCGACGAGTTGTTAGATAGCGGCTATCAGGTGTTCTCCGAGCTCAAGACCCTGGCACCGCTGCTGGAGCGCGCGCAGTACGGCATCGAGTTTCACTGCAAGTACACCATCGCCCAGGCCATGGACTTGATGCAGCGCATCGCCGATACCAGAGGTATCACCCGGCTCGGACACTTTTTCATCCTGCTGGAATTGCTCGCAGCTACCGACGATTACCAATTGCTCTCGGGTGCCACGACCCCGCAACTGGCCGACGAGCACAACATCGATCGCACCAACCGCGCGGTGGATTACATTTTTGCCCACTACGCCCGGGACTTGATGCTGGAGGAAGTCGCCGATCATCTGGGCATGAAACCGACTTATTTCAGCCGCGTATTCAAGCAGGCCACCGGGCGCACTTTCATCGAATTCGTCAATCGCCTGCGTATCAGCAAGTCCTGCGAGTTGCTGGCCGATGGCGACAAAACGGTCACCGACGTGTGCTTCGAATCGGGTTTCAACAATATTTCCAACTTCAACCGGCGCTTCCAGCAACTCAAGGGCATGACCCCGTCGCATTATCGGCGATTGGTGGTGCAGCGGCTGACCGAGCAAAACCTGGGTTAAAAATCAAATTCTGCTAAAAGCTATAAAACCTGTACGGATTCAATACCCCTCCTTCGCTGAAAAGCCCTTCCCTGCATCTCCCCCCCAAAATTCCAGTGCAAAAAAGTATCGATCAAAGTGCGATGGATGATTTGTCTCACCCTCCATTGAAGGATGTAATCAGCACAGATTCTTCCCTCCGCAGGAAGACACAAAAACAATAACTGTCCTTCTGTAGCCCACCGGGTGCAGAAAAGGAGTGCACGATGCAACTTTCTGTAAAAGCTCTGCTTGCCCTCACCTGCATGACCCTCAGCAGCGTCAGCCTTGGCGCCCAGACGCTGACCATCGCCACCGTCAACAACAGCGACATGATCCGCATGCAAAAGCTCTCGAAAACCTTCGAGGCCGAGCACCCGGACATCAAGCTCAATTGGGTGGTGCTCGAAGAAAACGTCCTGCGCCAGCGCCTGACCACCGACATCGCCACCCAGGGCGGTCAGTTCGACGTACTGACCATCGGCATGTACGAAGCCGCACTCTGGGGCGCCAAGGGCTGGCTGGAGCCGATGAAGGATTTGCCGGCCAGCTATGCCCTCGACGATGTGTTCCCGTCGGTGCGCGAAGGCCTGTCGGTCAAAGGCTCGCTGTACGCCCTGCCGTTCTACGCTGAAAGCTCCATCACCTACTACCGCACCGACCTGTTCAACGACGCCGGCCTGAGCATGCCCGAGCACCCGACCTGGGAGCAGATCGGTGAGTTCGCCGCCAAACTGAACAAACCCGAGCAGGAACAGTACGGCATCTGCCTGCGCGGCAAGGCCGGCTGGGGCGAGAACATGGCGCTGATCAGCACCGTCGCCAACGCCTACGGCGCGCGCTGGTTCGATGAACAGTGGCAGCCGGAATTCAACGGCCCCGAGTGGAAAAACGCGCTGAACTTCTACGTCGACACCATGAAGAAATCCGGCCCGCCGGGCGCCTCGAGCAATGGTTTCAATGAAAACCTGGCGTTGTTCAACAGCGGCAAATGCGCGATCTGGGTCGATGCCAGCGTCGCCGGCTCGTTCGTCACCGACAAGGCCCAGAGTAAGGTCACCGATCACGTCGGCTTCACCTATGCGCCGCATCAAGTCACCGACAAGGGCTCGGCCTGGCTGTACTCCTGGGCACTGGCCATTCCCACCAGTTCCAAAGCCAAGGAAGCAGCGAAAACCTTCAGCGCCTGGGCAACCTCCAAAGAATACAGCGCATTGGTCGCGGAAAAGGACGGCATCGCCAACGTACCGCCGGGTACCCGGGCTTCGACCTACAGCGAGGCGTACCTGAACGCGGCGCCGTTCGCCAAGGTCACGCTGGAGTCGCTCAAAGCCGCTGACCCGAGCAAGCCGGGCGCCAGGCCGGTGCCTTACATCGGGATTCAGTTGGTGACCATTCCCGAGTTCCAGGGCATAGGTACCCAGGTCGGCAAGTCCTTCTCGGCGGCGCTGATCGGCCAGACCACGGTCGACCAGGCGTTGGCGGCGGCCCAGCAAACCTCCGAGCGCGAAATGAAGCGCGCGGGTTATCCCAAGTAATTTCGCACGCCCTCTGTAGGAGCGAGCTTGCTCGCGATGGAGTGTCAG
>NZ_JBFUIC010000460.1:0-2626 GCF_056402075.1 Pseudomonas sp. P4_C3 | reverse complement strand
CTTCGACAACATATCTATCATGTCCGTGCTTTCTTTAAGGGCTGCCAAAATTTGACGCTGTTGTTCTTCGATCAAATATGGGTGCATAGGCAAGCTAAGCACCTCATTAGCAATTCTGTCACCCTCGGGCAAATTAACAGAGCTATCGAAGACGGCTGGCTGTTTATTAAGAGGAATTGGATAATGCACAGCGCTGGGTATGCCGGCTTTATTTAGTGCTAATTGAGTGTCTTCTCTGTTTTTTACAAGGATGGTGTACTGTGCATAAGCGCTAATATTGAACTGCTCTATATGAGGAGGGGATATAAAGCTGTTTTCATTTAGCATTCGATCATAGATCTGCGCAACTTGTTGCCTCAGTTCGACCTCCTCATTAAAGATCTCTAGCTTGGGCAGGAGGATGGCGGCTTGCAGGGTATCCAGGCGGCTGTTCACGCCGACGCGGATATGGTGATACCGGCGGTCTTGGCCATGGCGAGCGATCTGGCGCAGCACCTTTGCCAGTTCTTCGTCGTTGGTGAAGATGGCACCACCATCGCCGTAGCAACCCAGCGGTTTGCTGGGGAAGAAGCTGGTGCAGGCGACGGTGCTCAGGTTGCAGGAGCGTTTGCCCTTGTAGGTGGCACCGAAACTCTGCGCTGCATCTTCGATCACCGGAATGCCGTATTTGGTGGCAATGGTATTGATGGTGTCGAAGTCGGCACACTGACCATAAAGCGATACGGGGATGATTGCCTTGGTGCGCGGGGTGATGGCGGCTTCTAAAAGTCGTGGATCTAAGTTGTAGGTTCGTGGGTCAATATCGACATACACAGGCTTGGCACCGAGTAGGGCCACGGTTTCAGCTGTAGCGATATAGGTGAAGCCGGGGGTTATGACTTCATCGCCTGGACCGATGCCAAAGGCCATCTGGGCGATTTGCAGCGCATCGGTGCCGTTGGCGCAGGTGATGCAGTATTTGGCTCCGACGAAGTCTGCGAGCTTTTCTTCCAGCTCAGCCACTTCCGGGCCGAGGATGTATTGGCCATGGGCAAGCACGCGCTGAATGCCTGCGTCGATCTTGTCCTTGATGCGGACTTGCTGGGTTTTCAGGTCGATAAATTCGATCATTTACTATGCATCCACTTTGCTTAGGGTGTTACCGCTCAGTACATAGCGGGTATCGCTGTTCGGGCAGACGACTTCGCCATCACCCGTTACCGGCAGCTCCAGTTGTTCGCCAAACTCGCTCATCCAGCCGATCTGCCTGGCTGGTACGCCGACCATCAGGGCGAAGGCCGGCACATCCTTGTTGACTACAGCACCTGCGCCGACGAAGGCGTATTCACCGATGGTCACGCCGCATACGATGGTGCAGTTGGCGCCGAGGGTGACGCCTTTCTTCACCAAGGTGTCGCGATACTGGTCTTTGCGTTCGATCAGCGAGCGCGGGTTGTAGACGTTGGTGAAGACCATGCTTGGGCCACAGAACACGCCTTCTTCGAGGGTGACGTTGTCGTAGACGGAGACATTGTTCTGCACTTTGCAGTGATCGCCGATCACCACCTGGTTGCCGACGAACACGTTTTGGCCAAGGGATACGCCCTGGCCAATGCGTGCGCCGCTACAGACGTGAACGAAGTGCCAGATGCGCGAATCTGCGCCGATCTGCGCGCCGTCATCGACGATGGCGCTGGGATGCTGGTAGTGGGACATGGCGATCTCAGCGGTTCAGGGTGTTGAGGAAAGGGTGGCCTTCATCGTTCTGCGCGCTGACGATGGCGGCGGAGCGGATGGTGTTGACGGTTTCTACGCAGTGGCGGGCATCTTCGATGCCATATCCGCGGCCGGCGAGGATTTCCTGGTAGCTGGTGGTGTGCAGGTCAGTAAAGCCTTCGGAGAACTCCATTTCTTCGCCGTTGACGGTGATGGAGCGGTAGGTGGGCTTCTTGCCTTTTACAGATGCGGGCAGGTCGTTGGCATCGATAGATAGGAACCAGCGTACTCGGGCTTTCTCGTATTCAAGGTAGCCTGCGGCCTTGTGCTCGGAAGTGAAATGCACGACGTTGCGTTGCAGTTTGCCGAAGATGAAATGCAGCATGTCGTAGAAATGCACGCCGATGTTGGTGGCAATCCCGAAGGACTTGCGCGGGTCGCCTTTCCAGCTCTCCGTGTACCACTTGCCGCGCGAGGTAATGTAGGTCAGCTCGACATCGTATTTGTGCTCGCTGGCTTCGCGGGCGACCTTGTCCTTCAGGTCGAGAATCGCCTTGTGATGGCGCAACTGGAGGATGTTGTACAACTTCTTACCAGTTTCCTGTTCGACCAGCGCCAGCTCATCGAGAATTTCCGGGGTTGGCACCAGCGGCTTTTCACAAATTACGTCGCAACCGAGGCGCAGGCCAGCAGCAATATGCGAATGATGAAGGTAGTTGGGTGAACAGATGGAGACGTAGTCAAGTGCAGTCGCCGCGTCCCGCTTGATACGGTAAGCGTGTTCGTAAAAGCACTCGAACTGGGTGAAAAACTCGCTCTGTGGCGAGATGCTGTCGATGATGCCGACCGAGTCATTGATGTCGTAGGCGGAGACCAGCACGTTGCCGGTATCCTTGATGGCGCGCATGTGACGAGGCGCGATGTAACCGGC
>NZ_JBFUIC010000459.1:0-2632 GCF_056402075.1 Pseudomonas sp. P4_C3 | reverse complement strand
GCCGATGCCAGCGCACCTTCTTTGGTCGCTCCCTTGCCGTTGGTAAAACACATTGGCGAGTGCGCATCGCGGATGTGCAGCGACCACACATTGGGAACGATATTGCGCCACGAAGCGATTTCAATCTTCATGCCCAGGTCGGCCAGGATGCCCGACATGTTGGCGATGGTTTGCTCCAGCGGCAGGTCCTTGCCCACAATGTAGGTGCCCGCTTCGCCAGCCGAGTGCGGCATCAGCAACGCCTGGGCATCGGCGTCGAGGTTTTCGACCTCTTCAATCACGAACTCGGGCCCGGTTTGCACCACCTTCTTTACCGTGCAACGGTCGATGGAGCGCAAGATCCCCTGACGGTCCTTGGCGGAGATGTCCGCCGGCAATTCGACCTGAATCTTGAAAATCTGGTTGTAGCGGTTTTCCGGATCAACAATGTTGTTCTGCGACAGGCGGATATTTTCGGTGGGGATATTGCGGGTTTCGCAATACAACTTCACGAAGTACGCCGCGCACAACGCCGACGAAGCCAGGAAGTAATCGAACGGCCCCGGTGCCGAGCCATCGCCCTTGTAGCGAATGGGTTGATCGGCAATCACCGTGAAGTCGTCGAACTTGGCCTCAAGTCGAAGGTTGTCGAGAAAGTTGACCTTGATTTCCATGCGTGCTTACCAGAATAACGAGCTATACGATTTGGCCGCCATTATCCGGTTTTTCAGCACAGACCGTTAACTTTCCACTATTTTTCGACCAACACCACCCCACGCTCCTCAAGCAAGCGCACAAACATCGTCAGGCTCTGCGACACCGTCCCCCTGCGCCACACCAGCCAGGTGCGTAAATAGCGGAACGACTCCGACAACGGCCAGACGCTGACCGTCGTGCATCCAGGCATGCTTTCGAGCATGCTGCGAGGCATCAGCGCCAGGCCGGCACCGGCGCTGACGCAGGCCAGCATGCCGTGATAGGACTCCATTTCGAAAATCTTGCCGGGCACCGCCGCACCATTGGCGAACCAGCTTTCGAAATGATGGCGATAGGAGCAGTTGGAGCGGAAGGCATAGATGTTTTCGCCATTCACATCCTTGGCCCGATGAATCGGCTCATGGTTGAGCGGTGCGATCAGGACCATTTCCTCTTCGAAAGCAGGCACGCCCTCCAGTGCCGGATGCAACACCGGACCATCGACAAATGCCGCGGCCAGCCGCCCTGACAGCACCCCATCGATCATGGTCCCGGAGGGGCCGGTGGACAGGTCCAGTTCGACCTTGGCGTGTTTCTGGTTATAGGCGGCCAATAGCTCTGGAATACGTACCGCTGCAGTACTTTCCAGCGAGCCCAGGGCGAAGGCTCCCTGCGGTTCTTCACCTGCCACGGTGGCGCGCGCCTCCTGAACCAGGTCGAGAATACGTCGAGCGTAATCCAGAAAGCTCCAGCCGGCCGGCGACAGGCGCAGGCGACTCTTCTCGCGGATAAACAGGTCCACACCCAGGTCCAGCTCAAGCTGCTTGATTCGGGTCGTGAGATTCGATGGCACTCGGTGGATATGCTGGGCGGCCACGCTGATGCTGCCGTGCTCGGCGACAGCCTTGAAAATTTCGAGCTGAACCAGATCCAAGTCATTCTCCAAACGTGAACGTTATGCTCAGTATTATTCAGTTTCCAGAAAACATATAGCCCCATAACCTGAGCACATTCCTACCTCGCAGGACGGTGCCATGACCCACGTATCCAGCCTTACCCACGCCATTTCGATCAACCCGACCACGGGCGAGCAGATCGGCCACTACCCTTTCGAATCCGATTCGGCATTACAGGCCACGCTGACGCGGACCGCTACCGGGTTTCGAGGCTGGCGCCGCAAACCGGTTGAACAACGCGCGCAGCTGTTGATCAACCTCGGCCAGGCCTTGCGCAACAATGCGCAGGCCATGGCGAACATGATCACCCAGGAAATGGGCAAGCCCATCGCTCAGGCCCGCGGTGAAATTGAAAAATGTGCGCAGCTCTGCGAGTGGTACGCCGAACACGGCCCCGCCATGCTGAGTTCAGAACCGACCTTGGTTGAAGGCGACAAGGCACGCATTGAATATCGCCCGCTCGGCCCGATTCTCGCCGTCATGCCGTGGAACTTCCCCATCTGGCAAGTCCTGCGCGGCGCGGTCCCCACCTTGCTCGCCGGCAATACCTACGTGCTCAAACACGCGCCAAACGTCATGGGYAGCGCCTACCTGCTGCTGGAAGCCTTCCAGCAAGCGGACTTTCCTGAAGGTGTTTTCGAGGTCATCAATGTCACGCCGGAGGGTGTATCCAGGGCGATCGCCGATCCACGTATCGCGGCTGTCACCCTCACCGGCAGCGTCCGTGCAGGCATGGCCATCGGCGCTCAGGCTGGAGCGGCACTGAAGAAATGTGTATTGGAACTGGGCGGCTCCGACCCGTTTATCGTGCTCGACGACGCAGACCTCGACGAGGCGGTGAAAGCCGCGGTGATCGGGCGCTATCAAAACACCGGACAAGTCTGCGCCGCCGCCAAACGCCTGATTGTCGAGCAAGGCATCGTCGAGGAATTTACCCGCAAGTTCGTCGAGGCCACCCAGCAGCTGGTCGTCGGTGATCCACTCGCCACCAACACTTACAT
>NZ_JBFUIC010000458.1:0-2653 GCF_056402075.1 Pseudomonas sp. P4_C3 | reverse complement strand
ATCCAGGAGTCAGGGGTTTTGTCGCTGGCTTCGATGGCCAGCAGAATTTCGCGCACCAGGTCTTTGTCGAGCTTCATCGAGGATCCCCCTTCCTATTTGTGACAAAGGACATTATCAAATATAGATACGTGGGCGCATGAACATTCAGTGGCGACTATCGCAAAAGACGGAAGAAGAAGCGGCATCGGTAACGATGCGGTTAGAATTTAGACCCTGCACAATGGGGGAGAGATCGGGTCACGTTTTTAGCGAAATGACTGACCATGATGAGATAAATACGCAACGGAGTTACTTATGATCCAGAAAGCATTAACAGCTGGATTCAGAACTCGTATGAATGATTTGGCAAAAGCCATCTTAGGCAAGTAGTAACTAGCTCCCATAGCCTGCCTATCATCATATGGTGGGCACAGTCAGAGATAGTTCAACAGGGAAGAAATATGACAGAAGCAGAAACCCACGGCTCTATCTTCATTTCATACGCATGGGGCAACGGATTAGAAAACAAGGAGTGGGTGCGACAGAGCATAGTTGCCAATCTCAATTGGCTGCATGACGTGTTCTGGGACCGYGACAGTATTGCATTTGGCGAGTCAATCGACGGCGCAATTTCCAAAGCGCTGGCCAAGCGTCCGGTACTGGTTCTGTGCTTGTGTGACCAGGACTACCTGAATGCCGCTCACCGAGTGGGATCAGGTTTGTTCCGTGAGCTGAAAATGCTGTCCAAGATCACCGACGAGCCGGGCGTCAGGATTGTTCCACTAATCCTTGAAGCTGACTGCATTGAACGGCTGCCTGAACCCTTAATTGGCCGCGCTTACCTGAACCTGCAGCCCTTACATCAACTGAACCTCAATATCGGGATTGCAGTGCTGGGTGTTGCCGAAGGACTGAGCCAGGCGCAGGTGCAAAACGAGATCAACGATCAGTTGGCAACGTTCAAATTACGCCAGCGTAGCCTCAACTATTTGCAGCAGCGCCCCCTGACGATTTGGGGAAATGGGCGCAATCATGAGGTCACCGTATATCCGCAAGGGGCTGCTCCCTACCTTCTCCAGCCTCCTCAGTGGATGTGGGAAAGCGATAGCTGGAACTACATGTTGGATGATGACTGCCCAACCTTTTGTCCTATCAAGGGGCGCTGGCATTGGGAGCTATCCACATCATCCCTAGAGATACGTCCTTTGGGTACTGCAGTGATATCGACATTCTTTCCGCAACTGACCGGTGAAGACGAACAGAAAATGCTAAATACGGGAGGCATGCTGCTGGCATCCAAGTTCTTCAAAACTGTCTTGATTGACGAGGCATTCAACTTCGATGCGGATGATCTCGTTGACTTCCTGATCAGTCGCGATGAGGGCTTCAAAGTCCTGGAGGGGCTACTGGACGCGGCAGATGCCCACGCCCAAGCAGGCTAGTGGCAAGCAAAACGTTCTCCCAGGGTGTCCCGCAGTCCTGACCCTGCGCCACAGCGAGAAAGGCCGCCCGTCGGCGAGGAGATAAGTGCGTTATGCCCAGTTTTTTTCGTGACGCAGCCGGTTTCAGCACGAAACGAGCCAGACTAGAGGCCCCATCATCTAGTAGCATTATGCTAGGCGCTTGTGCACTTGATTTGGCAAAGCGCCACCATACTCAGGCCAAGGAGCACCGATGGGCGGCATCGCACGACCCAAGCCTTCCATTGTCGACAAATACAAGAAACATAAAGTCGAGGGTGGTAGGCAATACTATTTCGACCCCAGCGAGCAGCGCTACTATTCTTGGGATTCCTTGCATGGTGAATTTGAGGTATTTGATAAGCGCGGCTACCACTTGGGTTCGGTATGCCCGCACTCGGGCGACGTAATCAAACCGCCAGTGCGCGGGCGACGGTTCAACCCAAATTAGGAAATTACGATGAGCTTCCTAGAGCTTTGCCTGAAGGGCGACCTGCTAATTGAGGAAATCGACAACTACGTCGAGGATTGGCATGAGTGCCGCGCGGGCGCGAATCAAGAGTTGCATGAGTTCTTGGGGATGAGATGGGACGAGTACTCTGCGTGGGCTAAAAACCCCTCCATTCTTTCCTACATACTTGCAGCTCGCAGGAATAAGATATCTCTTGAAGAGGAATTGGACAGAGATCGCTACGCACTCGCGGCACGCGCCAGCACGGCGTTGGAGGCACGACGCATAGCGGAATGGCTTGAGCAAGAGGTAGAGCCTTAATGGTTCCTGAAGAAAAGATGGCGGCGCGCGTCCTCAGCAACCGAAACTTAAAGCCACCGTACGACCTCGAGGCTCTCGCCAGGGAATATGGAACACTTGAGTTCAAGAGTCTGCCCTTCAGGATTGATGGAATA
Source organism: Pseudomonas sp. P4_C3 (assembly GCF_056402075.1). NCBI lineage: Bacteria > Pseudomonadati > Pseudomonadota > Gammaproteobacteria > Pseudomonadales > Pseudomonadaceae > Pseudomonas > Pseudomonas sp. P4_C3. Next base: position 308 of record NZ_JBFUIC010000458.1, on the reverse strand, counting down.
ACCATCGGAATTGGCGAGAAAGCTAAACCGAGAATATTGATAAATAGCGAAATCAGCGAGCGTCGGCGAAAATTTACACTTGCCCATGAAATTGGACATATTGTTATTCCCTGGCATGTAGGAACGGTTGTCTCCCATCTCGAGCCCGGCGACGAGAACATGGAATACAAGCAGATGGAGATGGAAGCTAACCGGTTCGCGGCAGAGCTGCTAATGCCAAGTACGTGGATTCAGGAACGATTCGCGTGTGCTCCTACCTTTAAGGAGTTCTTCCAAGATGTGTTGAGACAGTCGGGGGCGTCCAAGGA
>NZ_JBFUIC010000457.1:0-2671 GCF_056402075.1 Pseudomonas sp. P4_C3 | reverse complement strand
ACAAAGTGAAGGGCTACGTGGACGAAGGTGTTGAATCCGGGGCCGAGTTGGTCGTCGATGGTCGTGGGCTTCAGGTAACCAACAACGAAAATGGCTTCTTCCTGGGTGGATGCCTATTCGACCGCGTGACGCCTGAAATGCGCATCTACAAGGAAGAGATTTTCGGTCCCGTGCTGTGCATCGTACGCGTAGCGAGCCTTGAACAGGCCATGCAACTCATCAACGATCACGAGTACGGCAACGGTACTTGCATCTTCACTCGCGACGGTGAAGCTGCGCGCTTGTTCTGTGACGAAATCGAAGTCGGCATGGTGGGTGTGAACGTTCCGCTACCGGTTCCGGTGGCGTACCACAGCTTTGGCGGCTGGAAGCGCTCGCTGTTTGGCGATCTTCATGCGTATGGTCCGGATGGTGTTCGTTTCTACACGCGTCGCAAGGCGATCACACAGCGCTGGCCACAACGTGCCAGCCATGAGGCTGCGCAGTTCGCGTTTCCAAGTAACAGTTAAGGGAAAGGAGCCCGCCTATGGCGGGCTCCTGACTCCTCACCCCGTCCGCAGAGATTAACGAAGCTCCGACTCCAGCCAAGTGCAAAAGGCTTGTGCAGCCCCTGATAGCGGCTTGTTGTGCGGCTTCAGCAAGTAGAACCCAGCAAGACACTCAATGCTCTGATCGAGCGGCGACACGAGCTGTCCACGCAGCCTGGATTTCTCCACGAGTTCCTCGTTAAGCAGACACACGCCTGCGTTTTCAATGGCCATGCTCGCCGCGATTGCGTAACTGTCGACGTAGAAACGCTGATAGTTTTCTGCCTCACCTTGCGGGTAAGTAGCCAACCAGTCGCTCCAGCCATTGGGTGTGCCCAACACATCGATCAAGGGCAGGCTGAGCAATCCCCCGGCACTTCGAAGTTTGGCAGCAACGTCCAGTGAGCAGTACGGTTTCAGCTCAGTTGAGAGCAGCTGTTGGATGTCGTACTGCTGCCAGTTACCCGCACCATAGCGAATCTCCAGCTCTGCGCTGGAAGGTGGCGCATCCGCCTCCCAGTTAACACCGTACATGCGAAGAGAAATTTGCGGATACAGCTCAGCAAAGCGTTCCATGCGGGGGGCGAGCCACAGCTGCGCAAAAGAGTTGTTGACGCTCAATTCAAGTACGCCTTGGGCGACCGAGCTGAAGATGTTGTTCATCCCTTGGTGCATGTGCCAAAGGCCTTCCCGGACCACTGCCAAATACGCCCGCCCCGATACGGTCAGCTGGATCGAACGTGTTTGCCTTAGGAATAGCGCCTTGCCAAGTTTGTGTTCGAGCAATTTTATCTGCTGGCTGACCGCCGACTGGCTCATGTTCAGTTCAATTGCCGCAGCAGAAAAACTCAAATGCCGCCCGACTGATTCAAACGTCCGAAGYCAGTTGAGCTGAAGATTGGTCAACGACATCGCGGCACCCCGGCATAAGCCCTACTTATAAATGACACTGGTATACATCGTTTGTAGTGCCATCTCAAGCGCCTTAGCATCGAATCCAGACGCCCGGAGCCCCGGCGAATCACGTCTCCAATAGACCCGTCAAAGGATCCCCCCGAGATGAAATCGGAAGCCAAAGTTTTAGTGATTGGTGGTGGTATTACTGGTGTGAGCACGCTTTACCATCTGGCCAAATCCGGCTGGACGGATGTCATGCTGGTGGAGAAGCTTGAACTGACATCTGGATCAACCTGGCACGCCGCGGGCAACCTTCCTTCGTTCAGTACCAGCCTGAACATCATGAAGCTTCAGAAAAACAGCATCGAGCTGTATCAACAACTCGCGGAACAGACTGGTCAATCGGTCGGCCACCATCAAACAGGTTCGATCCGGCTTGCGCATACCAAAGAACGTCTGGATGAGTTCAAGCGGGTAGCAGGCCTGGCCACACTCGCCGGTTTGACTGGCGTCGAAGTTGTCGACAATGAACGCTTGAAGGAACTGCATCCCTTCCTGGACACCACCGGTTTGCTGGGCGGGCTTTGGGACCCGTATGACGGTCATATCGATCCTACCAGTGTGACCAATGCCATGGCTCAATTGGCACGTGGTTACGGCGCTACCATTGTTCGGCACAATCCGGTTACCGCGATTACTCAACTCGCCGACAAAAAATGGGAAGTGACTACCGAACAAGGTGTCATTCACGCAGACATTATCGTGAACGCCGCAGGCTTCAGAGCAAATGAAGTGGCCGCCATGATCGGCCATCAGTTTCCAATCTGTTCTCTGGAACATCAGTATCTGGTCACTGACAATATTCCAGCCCTGGTGGACAGATCCAACCTTCTGCCCCTGCTTCGCGATCCCGATATTTCCTACTACCTTCGCCAGGAAGGGAAAGGGCTGATACTCGGCCCCTACGAGCGCGAGCCGGTGGCCTGGGCAGTCGACGGCGTTCCAGCGACGTTCGGTCAGGAACTGCTGCAACCCGAACTGAACCGTCTCGAAGAAATCATCGGTGCAGCGATGGAACAAGTGGGGATAATCGGTGACGGCGGGATCAAGACCGTGGTCAATGGCCCTATCGTGTACACCCCGGATGGGCTTCCCCTACTCGGGCCCGTGCACGGCTACGACAACTACTTCGCTTGCGCAGGGTTCAGTTTCGGGATCACTCAGGGTGGCGGCGCGGGCCGTTACCT
>NZ_JBFUIC010000456.1:0-2675 GCF_056402075.1 Pseudomonas sp. P4_C3 | reverse complement strand
CCATGGGCCAGCCAGGTACGCGGGCCGAGCCAGCCTACGCTGTCCAGATAATCCACGGTGCGCAGGCCGAAGCGTTGCAGGCAGAAATCTTCTTCGTCGAGGGTTTCTGCCAGGTGGGTGTGCAGGCGCACGTCGAGTTTGTTCGCCAGTTCGGCACTGGCCGACATGATTTCCGGTGTCACCGAAAACGGCGAGCACGGTGCCAGGGCGATCTGGATTTGCGCGCCGTCACCACGTTCGTGGTACTCGGCGATCAGCCGCTGGCTATCGGCGAGGATCACTTCGCCTTCCTGCACGGTTTGTTGCGGCGGCAGGCCACCATCCTTTTCACCGAGGCTCATGGAACCGCGGGTCAGCATGGCACGCATGCCCAGCTCGCGAACGCTTTCGACTTGTACGTCGATCGCGTTTTCCAGACCTTCCGGGAACAGGTAGTGATGGTCGGCGGCAGTGGTGCAACCGGACAGCAGCAATTCAGCCAACGCGACCTTGGTGGCGAGGGCGAGTTTTTCCGGCGTCAGGCGTGCCCAGACCGGGTATAGGGTTTTCAGCCAGGGGAACAGCGGCTGATTGACCACCGGCGCCCAGGCGCGGGTCAGGGTTTGATAGAAGTGGTGATGGGTGTTGATCAGACCCGGCAGGATCACATGCTCGCGGGCATCGAACACTTCGTTGCACGGTGCGGACGGTTGTTGACCGGCGCCGAGCACTTCGACGATCAAACCGTCTTGCAGCACCAGACCGCCACGGGCATCGAGACCGTTGGCCGTGAAAATGGCGAGGGGATTTTTTAACCAGGTACGGGTCGCAGGCATGTTGGCCGGCTCCTCTGAAAGTTGGGTTCAGGGTTGCCAGCTCAGTGTTGCCCTGTCTGCTGATCCAGGTTCGCCGGGGAGGCGAGGTGCGCAGTGTCGATCAAAACGCTCTGGCGGGCAAGCCCGACCCGACCAGACGAAGAGTAACCCCTGTAGGAGCGAGCTTGCTCGCGATGGWGTRTCAGCTACATAGCTGTCGGCTGACACWCCATCGCGAGCAAGCTCGCTCCTACAGTAAGGATGGCGTTTACCAGGGAATGGTTTCACCCCGGTAGTTGATGAAATGATGCCCGCCCTGGCCGACATACGCATTCACCTGATCCACCAGACCACGGGTGCTGGTTTCCACGTCGATGTCCGCGCCGTCACCCCCCATGTCGGTTTTCACCCAGCCCGGGTGCAGCGACAGCACGGTGAGTCTGGTTTCGCCCAACTGAGTGACGAAGCTGTTGGTCATGGAATTCAACGCCGCCTTGCTGGCCTTGTACAACGCCAGCTCCGGCGCATCGGGCATGGTCACGCTGCCCAGCACTGAGCTCATGAATGCCAGCACGCCGGTGTCCGGGCGCAGTTGCTCGACAAAACGCTGGGCCAGGTTGAGCGGCGCCACGGCGTTGGTGAAAAACAGCTGACCGACGTCGGCCATTGTCGCGCCACCGTTCGGCGTCTGCACCTCCGGTCCCTTGACCCCGGCATTGACGAACAACAGGTCAAACACTTCGCTCTTGAGTTGCTGGCTCAGGGTGGACACCGCTTGCTGATCGTCCATGTCGAGCTTTTCGATCCGCACCTTGCCCAGGGCCTGCAAGGCTTCGGCTTTTTGCGGATCGCGCACGGTGGCGGTGACTTGCCAGCCATCGGCCAACAGGGTTTTAACCAGCCCGAGGCCAAGCCCCCGGGAGGCGCCGATGATGAGTGCGGTTTTTGCCTTGGACATGAGTGGCTTCCTTGAAAGTTCAGGATCGTGGATTCAATGGACACTGTTGCCCGAGCCGTTGTTGCAACTCGCCGCGCAGCGCGCCGAGTTCGGCCATGCGGGCTTCGATCAGTTTGAGTTTGTCTTGCAGCAGTTGCGTGACGGCGCTGTCCGGATCGGGCGACTGCCAGATTGCAGCGACGCTGTTGCCGATCTCGCCGAGGGTAAAGCCCAGCCGTTGTGCGGTCTTGATGTACTGCACCAGTTGCACCATGTCTGGCGGATAGTCGCGATACCCGTTGGCGCTGCGTTGCGCCGCGATCAATCCGCGCTGCTCGTAAAAGCGTAGCGTGTCGCGGCTGACGGCGCTGGCCTGGGCTAATTCACCGATGCGCATCATCGCGTCTCGAGGGGGCTTGACCCTGGAGCATACTCCAGGCTTTAGCCTTGTTGCTCCCTGAATTGATGGAGCAATGTCGATGTGGACTACAACGCAATATCGCCGGTTGGTGCAAGGCAGTGCCTGGTATGACCTGATCGTGACAGTCGCGTTTGTCACGCCGTGGAGTTTTGCGGCGTTGCATGGGGTTTTGACGGGGGTGAGTCAGGCGTTGAGTTTGCCCGGTGAGCTGCCACTGTTCGAACCGGTGCACATGTTGATAGCGAATCTGTTGGGGTCGATTGTTTGCGTATGGGCGGTGTTGCGGATTCGTGATCCGCAGCAGGTTTTCGGGCGGTATGACGCCGTGGCCAGATTCCTGTTCTCGGTTTGGCAGGCTTATGCGCTGATCCATGGCGCGAGTTCGATTCTGGTGGTTTTTCTGGTGTTTGAATTGGCGTGGGGCATTGCTCAGGTGTTGCCTGTGCGGACGCAATCGCGAGCAAGCTCGCTCCCACATAACCGCGTCTTGCGCAATTAATGTGCCTGGCGCAGACCCTGTGGG
>NZ_JBFUIC010000455.1:0-2708 GCF_056402075.1 Pseudomonas sp. P4_C3 | reverse complement strand
GCACTTCTGCGGCGACCAGCATCAGGCTCGGGAGCATGCCGAACAGGTGCTGCAACGCATGGCCCACAGCGGTCATCTCAACCGTTTCACCCATGGTTTCGGCGTGCAATACGACCAGAGCGTTGCGGCGCTGACCATCCACGCGCGCATCCTCTGGCTGCAAGGCCAACCGGAGCAGGCCTGGCGCGCGGCCCGGCAGGCACTGGACATCGCATTGCAGATCAACCACGGCACATCGATCTGCTACACCCTGGCGCTCTCCGGCTGCCTGATCGCTTACTACAACGGCGACACCCGCAGCGCCCGCGAACTCCTGCGCCTGCTCCTGGAACAGGCGCAGAAACACTCGGTTCCACTGTTCTATCACTGGGCGCAACACTACGCGCAGGTTATCGGCGGCACCGATGTTCGACCGACCGGCCGCCAAAGTGTCGGTTTGATCAAAGACATCATGGTCACGCTGGATACGGCATACGTCGACGATGGTTTGCTCGAACGCGCGCAAAACGGTGCGTCGGGCTGGAGCACGGCAGAGATTCTGCGGGCCAGGGCCAAGACATTGCTGGCAACGGATTGCCCGGTCAATGTAGCAACGGCCGAAACCGTGCTGCTCAAGGCACTCAAGGTGGCAAAAGCCCAGGGTGCCCTGGCCTGGGAGCTGCGCAGCGCCACTTCGCTGGCGCAACTGTGGCAGCGTCAAGGCCACCGCCAAAGGGCGTATGACCTGCTGGCACCGATCTACGAGCGTTTCACCGAAGGTTTTGCCACGCCTGACCTGATGACGGTTCGCCGGCTACTCGACGAGTTGCAATGCCACCTGTCGACCTGAAGACCAGCACGTTTTACTGATGTATGCCGCATAACGCATTTCAAGGGTTCGCAATTGACCACTGAGTTCGAGTTTTTCCAGTGCGTAGGTGCGGGTGGTGTTGAGAAAGCGGTAACGGGTAACACCGCCGCCCTGCTCCTGGGACAGCAGTGACTTGAGAGCGAGGCTCTCCATCACCTTGATCAGCTCGGCGGCGGGCAGCCCGTCGCAACTGATCACGCCAATCGCCGCGTCCTGGGTAAACGCCATTTTGAACACCGCCAGACGCTGCAACACGGTTTGCTCCACGGCAGTCAACCGTTCGTAGCTCCAGTCCAGAGCGGCTTTGAGGGTCTGATGTCGGGGAACGGCTGTGCGGCGGCCCTGAGTCAGCAGCTGAAAACAGTTGTCGAGTTGCGCTTGCAACCCCACCAACGCCAACGCATCGATGTGCGCCGCGGCCAGTTCAATCGCCAGCGGCAGGCCATCGAGGCCTCGGCAGATATCCCGTATGGTCCTGAGGTCTTGTTCGCGCAGGGTGAACCCGTGCAATCGAGCCCGGGCACGGCTGACGAACAACTGCACCGCCGAATAGCCCATGACCTCGGCGACGCTGCGCAGCCCTGACGCCGGCGGCACCGCCAGCGGTGGCAGACGCAATACGGTTTCGCCAGACGCCTTGAGTGGCTCGCGGCTGGTGGCGAGGATCGACAGTCGGGGCATCGAATGCAGCAGTGTCTCGATCAACGTCTGGCAGCGTTCGAGCAGGTGTTCGCAATTGTCGAGCACCAACAAGGCATGCCGCTGCGCCAGCGTCTCCAGCGTGGTGCCGACCTTCAGTTCAAGGGTTCGAGTGAGGTAATCAGTCACTTGCGCCGGGTCATCGATCGCCGCCAGGTCCACCAGCCACACGCCATGCCGATAGTGCTGCAGCAACAGTTCGGCCACGCGCAGCGCCWCGGTGGTCTTGCCGATCCCGCAAGGCCCGACCAGGGTCATGAATCGGCGCACCGGCAACTGCCGCACCAGGCTCCCGACAACCGCATCGCGCCCGGTAATCGGCGTAAGCCGCGCCGGCAGGTTATGCAGGAGCTTTTGTACGGTCCCGCTCGGGAACGCTACAGGCTCTGGCGAATGCTGCACCGGGGCGACAAAACTGTAGCCGCGCTGGGGAATGTTGACGATGTAGCACTGGCCGTTCTGCCCATCACCCAGGGCACGACGCAGGGCGGCAATGTGCACCCGCAGGTTGATCTCCTCGACCACAGAGCGCGGCCAGACCTGCGCAATCAACTCTTCCTTGCTGACCACTGAACCTGCGTGCTCGACCAGCACCTGCAACACGTCAAGGGCACGGCCGCCCAGGCGCAGCGGTCGATCGCCCTCCAGCACCAGTCGCTGACTGAGGTGGAAAGCGTAGGGCCCGAATTGCAGCACCGCTTCGCTGTTTATATCTCTGAGGCTGTTCATGGGCTGTCACTCGCAGGAAGCCTGGCTCGGTACGTGAGTCCATCCCAGGCTCTGCACCTTCCTTGCAATGAGTTCAGCGGTATCTTGGCAGGCCTCGGTGACGGTACAACTGCCGCGGAGGGAGCGTCACGGCCATTGCGGTGCGCACGACGGACATACGCGCTAGCTGAACTGCTCGCGGTATTGGGCCGGGGTCAGGCCGAGCTTTTCACTGAACAGAAAACGCATGTGCCGCACACTGCCGAAGCCACTTTTGAACGCCACGGTCTTGAGCGGCAACTCAGTGGTTTCCAGCAGGTTCCTGGCGCAATCGATGCGCGCGCTTTGCAGAAACTCCATCGGCGTCATGTTCACTTCCCGGGCGAACACCCTGGCGAAGTGGCGCGGGCTCATGTTGGCCAGACCCGCCATGCGCTCGATGCTGTAGGTT
>NZ_JBFUIC010000454.1:0-2737 GCF_056402075.1 Pseudomonas sp. P4_C3 | reverse complement strand
GGGAAAGCATCTGGCGCTCTCAACAAGCCCGCGGTTACCGGGTCAGCACCCTGACCCCGGAATTCGGCGCCRACGGCTACCTGCATCATTTGCCCTTCACCAATGTCCCGGTCGCCGACCTTTGGTCATTGAACGTATGGATGGGCCAGACCGAGCGCGAACACTTCGAGCGTTTCAGCCATTCAAGCCATCCTTAGGGAGCCGATGCATCATGCCTGACAACAAAAACAACAGCGCCAGCAATGACACCCACAAAGCCAACTTCAATAGCATCCCGGTGGTCAACATCGCTGGTCTGTTCAGCTTTGAACCTGAACACCGCCTGGCCGTGGCCGAACAATTGGGGCGCGCCGCCAGCGAGGTCGGGTTCCTCTACATCACCCATCACGGTATCGACCCGCAACTGATCGCCAACCTGCGCAAGGCCGCCAAGGACTTTTTCGACCAGCCCCTGGACGCCAAGATGCGCCACTACATCGGCACCTCACAAACCCACAAGGGCTTTGTACCCGAAGGCGAAGAGGTCTATTCCAAAGGCAAGCCGGACCACAAGGAAGCCTTCGACGTCGGCTTCGAGGTCCCGGCCGATGACCCGTTGGTGCTGGCCAACACCCCATTGCTGGGGCCCAACGACTGGCCGCAGCTGTCAGGTTTCAAGGCGTCGGTGCAGGCCTACTATGAAGCGATCTTCGCCTTGGGCCGGCGCCTGTTCGGTGGCTTCGCCCTGACCCTGGGCCTGGAAGAAAACTATTTCGACAGCCTGGTCACTCGTCCGCCGTCCAAGCTGCGCCTGATCCACTACCCCTTTGACGGTGCTGCCCATGACGCACCGGGTCTTGGCGCTCATACTGATTACGAGTGCTTCACCATCCTTTTGGCCGACAAACCGGGCCTTGAGGTGATGAACGATCTTGGCCAATGGATCGATGCACCACCGATGGACGATGCCTTTGTCGTCAACATCGGCGACATGCTGGAAGTGATGACGGCAGGCGCTTTCGTTGCCACTGCGCACCGGGTGCGCAGCGTGAAGGAGGAGCGCTATTCCTTTCCGCTGTTTTATGCCTGCGACTATCACACCCAGATCAAGCCGCTGCCCGGGTTCGCCCAGGCAGGCAACGACTACGAAGAGATCACCATCGGCGAACACATGTATGGCCAGGCGCTGCAGACCTATCAGTATCTGCGCCAGAGGGTGGCCAACGGGGAAGTTCAACTGCCAGGCAAGGCAYGCAAGCCCGCCAGTTTCGGACATTTGAAAAATCAGGCGCAACCGTCCTGATTGAAGTTTTCAGCTAAACCCCTACCTACGCCGGAGTCAGCACATCATGAAAAACAACAAGAAAAACCTTTTGAGCCTGGCTGTATTGGCAGCCGGTATGTTCGGTGCCTCGGTGAGCATGGCCGCGGCAGACACGTTAAAGGTCGGTATGGAGATCACCTACCCTCCTTTCGAGTCCTATGACAAGGACAAGAATGTGGTGGGTTCGGACCCCGAACTGGCAACGTCACTGGCCAAGCACATGAACGCCAAGGTGGAGTTCGTCGACACCAAGTTCCCGAGCCTGATCCTCGGCTTGAACTCCGGCAAGTACGATGCAGTCATCTCCGGCATGTACATCACGCCGGAGCGCCAGACCCAGGCCCAGACCATCGCCTATGCCAACACCGGCGCCGCGGTCATGGTGCCCAAGGGCAGCGAGATCAATGCGAAGAAGCCTGAGGACCTGTGCGGCTTGAAACTGGGCCTGGAACAGGGCACGACCTGGGTCAAGGAATTCAGGAAGCTGTCCGATGAATACTGTGTGCCGAACAACAAAGGCGCGATCACCGTCAGCGAGTACCCCTCGGCCCCCGAAGTGACCCAGGCCCTGTTGTCCAGGAACATTCAGGCTCAGGTCGAAATCGCCGGCGCGGCAAAAATGATCGCGGAAAAGACCAACGGCCGGGTGGTGATCACCACCGAGCATCCGATTTATCAGCAAACCCTGGGCATCTTCGTCAAGAAAGGTAACGACGAAACCTACCAGGCCGTGCAAATGGCCTTCGAGGAGAGCAAAAAGAGCGGAGAATACGCGGCAATCCTCAAGAAATATGGCTTGGAAGAACCGACTGCCAACTAAGAACCTGTCCTTGTAGTCTGGTCATCTGCCTCCCCTGCACCGGGGCGGCAGATCGAGGTGCCCCATGCAATTCGATTGGTCGTATTTCTTATCCCTGTTCTCCCTGCCGGACTTCTGGAAGGCCTGCGTCACAGTAGTCCAGCTCAGTGCCCTGGCCTGGTTCATCGGCATGCTGCTGGGTTTTGTCCTGGCCACGGCCAAGCTGTCCCAATCGCCCTTGCTGCGCATTCCCGCAGCGGTCTACATCTGGTTCTTCCGCAGCATCCCGTTGCTGGTGCTGGTGGTCTTCGTCTACAACCTGCCGCAATTGTTTCCCGGTAGCGGACCGATTCTGTCCAACCCCTTCTACGCAGGGTTGCTGGCGCTGGTAGTTACGGAAGCTGCGTACATGGCGGAAATCCATCGTGGCGGCCTGATCTCCGTGGCCAAGGGCCAGAAGGAAGCCGGGCGCGCGCTGGGTGTCGGCCTGTTGGGCATGCAACGCCTGATCGTGATCCCCCAGGCTTTCCGTATTTCGCTGCCGACCTTGATCAATGAATACATCACGGTGGTCAAGCTGACATCGCTGGTCTCGGTCATCTCCCTGACCGAAATCCTCACGGTCGGCCAACGCC
>NZ_JBFUIC010000453.1:0-2738 GCF_056402075.1 Pseudomonas sp. P4_C3 | reverse complement strand
GCCATTCCCTGACTGAGTTCGATGCATTGCTGCGGCCGGTGGCCGTACATGAACGTGGTGAAGATGTCGCCGAGCATGTCCTTGAGCGTTTTACTTATGCGGGAGTCGATGCCGGCGCGGCATCGCGTAATCTGTGCGGTCAGTTGATTCGCCACGACGACCCGGCGGGGACGTTGCACCTTAATGATCTCGGCATCGCTGGCGCACTGCTACAACAGACGCGGCATTTTTTGCTCGAAACCAATCCCGTGAACTGGCCCGACACCGTGCCCGCCCGCGATGCGTTACTTGAACCTGCYGAGGGCGCCATCACCGCCCTGCACTATGCCGCCAGCGGTGAACTGTTCCAGCAAATCGATGCACTGGGTAATCAGCAGCGTTTTACCTACACCGTCGCCGGTGAATTGAGCGACACGCGACTGACCCTGGCTGGCCCCGACGGGAAAGAGCACACGCTGGTCAGCCATCTTCGCTACAACGCCTCCGGCCAGATCGAAGCAGAAACCGCCGGCAACGGCGTCGTCACCCGCCACCACTACGATCCGGCGGATGGTCGCCTCATTGGGCTCAGCGCACACAAAGCCAACGGCACGCCGCTGCAGGACTTGAAATACAGCTACGACGCAGCCGGCAACGTTCTGAGCCTCGAAGATGCCGCCCAGCCGATCCGCTACTTCAACAACCAGCGCATCGAACCGATCAAGACCTACCGCTACGACACGCTGTATCAGTTGATCGAAGCCACGGGTTGCGAGGCGAAAACCGGAAACGGCGGCCCCGCCATGCCCGACTTACAGCCGCTGCCCCCGGACCCCAGCCAGATCGCCAATTACACCCAGACCTATCATTACGACGCCGGCGGCAATTTGCTGGATCTGGTGCATGTCGGCGCACAAGTCCATGGCCGCACCTTGACCCGAGCCCGCTACAGCAACCGCTGTTTGCCCGAGCGCGACAATCGGCCACCAACCGAGGACGAATTGGCCAACGGCTTCGATGCCAACGGCAATCTGCGTGAACTGCAACCGGGGCAATATCTGAGTTGGGACTTGCGTAACCAGTTGCGGGAAGTACGACCCGTCGTGCGTGAAAATTCTGAGGATGATCGCGAGTGCTACGTCTACGACGGCGGCGGTCAACGGGTGCGCAAAGTGCACTCGAGCCAGACCAATGTCCGCACGATCACTCGCGAAGTACGTTACCTGCCCGGTCTGGAAATCCGTAGCCACAGCGGCACCAGGGAAATCCTCCACGTGATCACCGCCGACGCCGGCAGTAACAGCGTGCAGGTGCTGCATTGGGCCATGGTGCCTCCCGATGAGATGACACAGGATCAGGTGCGTTACAGCCTCAACGATCACCTGAAATCCAGCGCACTGGAGCTGGATCAAAGCGCCGACCTGATCAGCCAGGAATGGTATTACCCCTTTGGCGGCACGGCGTATTGGGCCGGTCGAAATGTGACCGAAGCCAAATACAAAACCGTGCGTTACTCCGGCAAGGAACAGGATGCGACGGGGCTTTATTATTATGGATTTCGCTATTACGCGCCGTGGTTGCAGCGGTGGATCAATCCGGATCCGGCGGGGGCGATTGATGGTCTCAATTTCTATCGAATGGTGAGAAATAACCCTATTGCACTTTTTGATCGTGACGGGCTGTCTCCACATGGCGACTTGGCGAGAGAGATGTTGAACCTCCCTAGCTTTCTTGAAACGCATGCTTCGGATCCAGAAGGGGCGTTCAGAACACTTGAGGGTATATATCTGAAATACCATGACGAAAATATTGTCAAAAAAGCAATTAGGAGAGTAATGAATGAGCTTTCACCTTCGAAAAAAGTTGAAGCCGCAGCAGGACCATCAACTTCAAGCAAACAACAAACACCCCTCAGCGACAACATAAAAAAGGGGCTTCAAATATTTTGGAGCACCAATGCTGGCGCTGGATATATCAATGCAATTACCAGAAATTATTACATGGAAGATACAATCCAAAAATCAACATCCTTACAGAGTGCCAGGGACGCTGCATTCGTGGAGTTAAAGACGAATCTTGGCTCAGCGGGGACCATCAAGATGTCGAGTGATACGGAGAAAGATAGCTACCGCCCTGCAATGGAGCTATTAGCTAGGCATAAAAATGATCCAATACAAACCATACGTCTGATGAAAGCCTCACTAGGCGACCGACAAAAATCAGCTGTTTTCCGTGGTGCGCGGTCACCCTATTTCGATATAAAAAAAGGTGACATATTACAAACCAGTGGATTCACGTCATTTAGCCCGGATGAACGTACCGCGCAGATATTTACTTATAAATTTCACAACCCCGCATTCAAAAGCACAACAATACCGGTAATGTTTGTTACTAATGGAGGCTATCGCATTGAACACAGCACAGAGTTAGAGAGCGTATTCCCTCCGAAGACTCAGTTCAAAGTAACCGGAGTCCATTCCGGCAAAAATAATACGCCAAATATATTCCTTGAAAAAATCGATTTTAAATCCACCCCCAGTGCCAGATGGATTTAAATCGAAAACATAATCTTTCAAGAAAGCTATTTTTAATAGGCAATTCGAATACTGAAAAGTATTCGAGTCACCCAATTGCAGTAGAGGAGCGTCTACCCCTCCGGCCGCAACATCAACACCGCCAACGGCGGCAAATTCAACACCAACGACAACGCCTGCCCATGGCTCGGCGTTTCCTCGGCCAGCGCCCCGCCACTATTGCCG
>NZ_JBFUIC010000452.1:0-2756 GCF_056402075.1 Pseudomonas sp. P4_C3 | reverse complement strand
CAATACAACCCGCTGAGCCTGATGGTGGCCGGCGTGGCCATCGCGGTGGCGTTCATCATTCAGTTGTTGCTTGATTCGATGATTATCGGTGCATTGGCCGGTTTCCTGATTTTCTCGGTGTCGGGCATCGTCAAATGGCGCGACACCGATGACCTGTTCACCGAAGGCATGAAAATGATGGCGATGATCGGCTTCATCATGATCGCAGCCTCAGGCTTTGCCGAAGTGATGAAGGCCACCGGTGAGGTGCAGACGCTGGTCGAGTCGTCGGCGGCGTACATCGATCACAGCAAAGGCATCGGCGCCCTGCTGATGCTGCTGGTGGGGTTGCTGGTGACCATGGGTATCGGTTCGTCGTTCTCCACCGTGCCGATTCTGGCGGCGATCTTCGTGCCGTTGTGCGTGCAACTGGGTTTCAGCCCGATTGCCATCGTGTGCATCGTCGGCACCGCCGGTGCCCTGGGCGACGCCGGTTCGCCGGCTTCGGACTCGACCCTCGGCCCGACCTCCGGCCTGAACATCGACGGCCAGCACCATCACATCTGGGACACCGTGGTCCCGACTTTCCTGCACTACAACCTGCCGCTGCTGGCGTTTGGCTGGGTGGCCGCGATGGTTCTGTAAGCAATTCCCTTCTGATCACTCTGGATCAAAATGTGGGAGCGAGCTTGCTCGCGATGGCGGCCTKTCAGCCACATGGATGTTGACTGTTTCACCGCAATCGCGAGCAAGCTCGCTCCCACAGGGATCTTCGGCGGACCTGATGACCGCGTTCAACTTTTGTTCCGGCGTGCCGTTAAAGCTTTTAACCACGCCAACAAAATCAAAAGAGTGAACGTCATGCGCATGAGCCTCAAGGCTAAAGTCCTGTCCCTTGCCGTCCTCCCGGTGTTGCTGTTTGCGCTGGTCATCAGCCTGACCACGCTGTTCATTCTGCAGGAACAGGCGCGCAAGGAAGTCGAGCAGACCCGCGAGCGCTTGCTCAGCGATGCCAAGGCGACCCTGCAAAGCTACGTGGCCGTGGCCATGACCACGATCAAACCGCTCTACGACGCGGCCGCCCCCGGCGATGAGACGGCGCGGGCCCAGGTGATCAAGCTGCTGTCGAGCATCACCTATGGCAAGGACGGCTACTTCTTCGGCTACGACTCCAACACCGTGCGCCTGTTCAAGGCCAACAGCCCCGAAGGCGTGGGCCAGAGCTTCAAGGACAACCGCGACCCGAACGGCGTCTACGTCAACCGCGACCTGGTGAAAGTCGCCAGGGACGGTACGCACTACCTGCAATACAGCTCGCCCTTGCCCGGCAACACCCAGGTGCTGGTGCCCAAGCTCGGTTACACCGAATACCTGCCGAAGTGGGACATGGCGGTCGGCACCTCGGTCAACCTCGACGGCATCGAAGCGCAAGTGGCGGTGGTCGAAGCCAAGGTCCAGGAGCGCATGCAAGGCATGGTGCTGAGCATCGTCGGCGTGGCGCTCGTGGTGCTGCTGGTGATCGCCGCTGCGGGGATGTTGCTGGCCAACACCATTCTGCGTCCGCTGCATTTGATGAAAGCCAACCTCGACGACATTGCGGCAGGCGAGGGTGATCTGACCCGCCGCCTGACCATCACCAGCCAGGACGAACTCGGTGAACTGGCCGGTTCCTTCAACCGTTTCGTCGACAAGATCCACGGCCTGGTACGGCAGATCACCGAAATGACCTCGCAACTGACCGGGCTGGTGAATCAGGTGTCCGACCAGGCCAATCGCTCGGACCAGGCCATGGAGCGTCAGCGCCATGAGACTGATCAGGTGGCCACGGCAATCAACGAAATGTCAGCGGCGGCCCAGGAAGTGGCCAAAAGCGCGCAGAATGCCGCGGTGGCTGCCCAGCAGACCGACGAAGAAGGCCAGGCGGCCAAGCGTGTGGTGGCCGGCAGCATCGAGAAGATCCATGCGCTGGTGGACGACATCCGCAGCAGCGGCGTGTCCCTGGACAGCCTGCAAAAAGACGTGTCGTCGATCGTCAGCGTGCTCGGGGTGATTCGTTCGATTGCCGAACAGACCAACCTGCTGGCGCTCAACGCCGCCATCGAAGCCGCCCGTGCCGGCGAGGCCGGGCGCGGCTTTGCGGTGGTGGCCGATGAAGTGCGGGCGCTGGCCAGCCGCACGCAAATCAGCACCCAGGAAATCCAGGGCATGATCGACCGCTTGCAGGCCGGCACCCGGTCGGCGGTGGAGGCAATGCGCCGCTCCAGCGAGGCCGGCGACGGCACCTCGGCCCAGGCCAACGAGGCGGGGGCTTCGCTGGACACCATGGCCCAACTGATCGCGACCATCAATTCGATGAACGCGCAGATCGCCAGTGCCGCCGAAGAGCAAACCGCCGTGGCCGAAGAGATCAATCGCAGCGTGCATCAGATTGCCGTGGCGGTGGACAGCGTCGCCGATGAAACCCAGCTCGGCGCGCAGACTTCGCGCAGTCTGGCGGATCTGGGGCAGCGTTTGGGCAGTCTGGTGGGGCAGTTCCGGATCTGACTGGTTTGCAACCTGTGGGAGCGAGCTTGCTCGCGATGGCGGCAGCACATTCAGCATTGATGTTGGCTGAGCCACCGCTATCGCGAGCAAGCTCGCTCCCACAGGTTGCAAACCAGTCAGATCCGGAACTGCCCCACCAGACTGCCCAAACGCTGCCCCAGATCCGCCAGACTGCGCGAAGTCTGCGCGCCGAGCTGGGTTTCATCGGCGACGCTGTCCACCGCCACGGCAAT
>NZ_JBFUIC010000451.1:0-2758 GCF_056402075.1 Pseudomonas sp. P4_C3 | reverse complement strand
CTGCAGTTAGCTTTCTATCGGGTCCGCAGCGGCTGATGTCTCAGGCGAAGCAGATCAGTGGAACTGTTCTTCTTCGGTCGAACCGGTCAGTGCGGTCACTGAAGACGAGCCACCCTGGATCACGGTAGTCATGTCGTCGAAGTAGCCGGTGCCCACTTCCTGCTGGTGCGCCACGAAGGTGTAACCCTTGGCGGCGTCAGCGAATTCCTGCTCTTGCAGCTTCACGTAGGCAGTCATGTCGTTGCGGGCGTAGTCGTGCGCCAGGTTGAACATGCTGTGCCACATGTTGTGAATGCCGGCCAGGGTGATGAACTGGTGCTTGTAGCCCATGGCGGACAGTTCGCGCTGGAACTTGGCGATGGTCGCGTCGTCCAGGTTTTTCTTCCAGTTGAAGGAAGGCGAGCAGTTGTACGACAGCAGTTGGTCCGGGTATTCCTTCTTGATCGCTTCAGCGAAGCGACGAGCCTCGTCCAGGTCTGGCTTGGCGGTTTCGCACCAGATCAGGTCGGCGTACGGAGCGTAGGCCAGACCGCGAGCGATGGCCTGGTCCAGGCCGGCGCGCACTTTGTAGAAGCCTTCCTGGGTACGTTCGCCAGTCACGAATGGCTGGTCGTACGGGTCGCAGTCGGAAGTCAGCAGGTCAGCGGCGTTAGCATCGGTACGGGCCAGGATGATGGTCGGAGTACCGGCAACGTCAGCAGCCAGGCGAGCAGCGGTCAGCTTCTGTACGGCTTCCTGGGTAGGAACCAGTACCTTGCCGCCCATGTGGCCGCATTTCTTCACGGAAGCCAGTTGGTCTTCGAAGTGAACGCCGGCGGCGCCTGCTTCGATCATGCTCTTCATCAGCTCGTAAGCGTTCAGTACGCCGCCGAAACCGGCTTCAGCGTCAGCCACGATTGGCGCGAAGTAGTCGATGTAGCCAGCGTCGCCCGGGTTCTTGCCGGCTTTCCACTGGATCTGGTCGGCACGACGGAACGAGTTGTTGATGCGCTTGACCACGGTTGGAACCGAGTCCACCGGGTACAGCGACTGATCCGGGTACATCGATTCGGCGGAGTTGTTGTCCGCAGCCACTTGCCAGCCCGACAGGTAGATCGCCTGGATACCGGCCTTGACTTGTTGTACAGCCTGGCCGCCGGTCAGGGCGCCCATGCAGTTGACGAAATCTTTCTCGGGACGGAAGGCCGGCTTGGCACCCTGGGTGACCAGGTTCCACAGCTTCTCGGCGCCCATTTTTGCAAAGGTGTGCTCAGGTTGAACCGAGCCACGCAGGCGGACGACGTCAGCAGCGGAGTAAGTGCGTGTCACGCCTTTCCAGCGCGGGTTTTCAGCCCAGTCTTTTTCGAGGGCTGCAATTTGCTGTTCGCGTGTCAGTGCCATGGGAGATAAACCTCGTCGCGTCTTTATGAAAAGTTGTTCTGCGGTGGAAAATTCCTGCGCTCGCTGACCAGAAGCTTAAGCGGTCAAGTCGGATTCGGCGGGGAGGGCGACGGGATGAACGATCGGCTCGAGGGGAAGTGAGCAGGTAAAGGCGAACTGCGGGCGCATTCGGGCGTCGTGGGCCTTGGTGCGAACATCAGTGTGGTGCCGGGTTACCTATTACGCTTCCGTCCCTCGGGACAACTTCGTTCCAGTCGACAACCTCGTCAAACACACCTTGTGGGCGGTACAGACACGAAGCGGTTCGCGGGGGTAGGTGCGAACATCGCCTCGAAGGCCCTTGCCAGGGCCTCTGATTAGCGGGAGCGAGGCCATCATGCCTTCGCTTTTTTGGCTCGTCAAACGTTTTGTAGTGCTTTTTTTCAAGCACTACATCTTTGGTCTAATACGACTCGTCAGTCAGTTTTTGGTGCTTTGGTCCAGGGTGTCGACTTTCACCCGCAATGTCATGTCGTTGCGGCTCTGGGTCGAGTAGCTGCGGGTCAGGCCCTGTTTGTCGGCCTGGGTCTGGCCATTCACCCCRGCCAGCAGGATCCACTCACCGAGGTGACCGGTGACGGTTGTGTCGGTGCTTTGTACGTTCACTACATCGGGACGTTCCTGGCTCGTGCGGTCACGGTTGGTACTGATCGACAAGTGAACGATGTCACCGGTGACGTTTGCGGTGACGTAGAAGCCCTGGGTGACGTTGCGGTATTCAGTCTGGTTGCGGTAACCGCCATAGGAGTCGCTCTGGCTGCTGGTGATCGGCACGCTCTGGCCGACCTGGATCAGTGCCGGTGCGCCTTCGCTGGCCTGCACTTGCTGAATGCCGCCGTCGCGGCTATCGGTGCTGTAGTTGATGATGCGGGTCTGGTTTGACTTGGCGCCGTTGACCGAATAACCCTGGTCGTCCTGGAAGTTGTTGTCGCTGGTGTCGACGGTGATCAGCAGGCGCTTGGGTGCGGTGTCGAGTTGCGAAAGAAGGGCTTTAAGTTCGTCGATCTTGCGTTGATCGGCGTTGACGATCAGCTGATTGCCGTAGGCGCTGACCTGGCCGTCCTTGCCGACGAAATCCTGCGCCACCGGCAGCAGGTCGGCGCTGGTGCGGTAGTTCAGGGGCACGATTTCGGTGGCTGCCAAGACCGAAAAGCTGCAGGCCACCAGCAGGGTGCTGAGCAGGGTGCGTAGGGACATGTCCGTTATCTCCGCCATTGTGATTTGTGTAGGAGCAGCCGGTCGACGCTCGATTGCTCGCGATGGACTTGAGAGCGCCGTGGGGTGTCAGACTTCACGCATTATCGTTGACGACCATCGCGAGCAAGCTCGCTCCTACAAG
>NZ_JBFUIC010000450.1:0-2758 GCF_056402075.1 Pseudomonas sp. P4_C3 | reverse complement strand
AACACATCCTCGTCACCGGTCATTATGGCTGCGGTGGTGTGCGCGCCTCGATGCAGGATCGTCAGTTCGGCCTGATCGACGGCTGGCTGCGCTCGATTCGCGACCTGTATTACGAAAAGCGCGAAGAACTGGCCAAACTGGCCACCGAAGAAGAACGGGTCGACCGTCTTTGCGAGCTCAACGTGATCCAGCAGGTGGCCAACGTCGGTCACACCAGCATTGTGCAAAACGCCTGGCATCGCGGACAGAGCCTGTCGATCCACGGCTGCATTTATGGCATCAAGGATGGCCGCTGGAAGAGCCTGAATGCGACCATTAGCGGTTTCGAGCAACTGCCACCGCAGTACCGCCTGCGTCCGTTCGAGCCCCTGTAAAGCCCTTCAGCACGGACTTTGCCGACGCCACTGTTGCAAAAACAGCTGGCCGTCGGCGTTCGGCGCTTCATCGTAGCCGGCGATCCAGCCCCGGCAGTTGTATGAACCGCAGCGGCAGGCGAACTGGCGCAGCAGCTTGTCTTCCGTCGCAGCGTAATCCATCGACAGCCAGTCGCCTTTCTGAATGTCCTTCAGCGCCCATAACCACARCTCRCTCATGTCCAGAAACACGTTCGGGTCGCAAGAGTGGCRCAGCAGCCCGCAGAARCGCGGGTCATAGACGTGAACATCKSGSGYCAGYTGKCGGGTATGTCGGCWGCGATAGGGCAGCAAATGCCCCGATACCCTGCAGATTCGRCTGATGCGGGGAAACTCGCGCAGCGCTGCTATGGCCATCGGCGTGCCTTTGTCGTTCGAGAGAATCTCGAAATCGGCCAGGGATGGAAATCCGAGGTGAAGGGGCAACTCCGCAAAAGGGTAAACACCCTGCGGCGGCGGTGCGAGAGACTTGCGCAGTGCATTGGCTTTCATAACGATCCTTGTCGGCTGGGTGCTGCGACTTCCATTGGCTGACGATCCTGTCAGCGCCGCAGCACATGGGGTACGGCCCAAGCCTCTCGCAGATATTGCGGGCGGTCTACTGTCATAACTGACAGATGGACTGCCGATAGTCGGTTTACAGCGGTGGAGCGGGCAGGGCAGTGGCTGGCGCTGGCGCCTTGAGCTGTTTGAGCTGCAGCTGGACCGGTGCAGTCGAACATTTGGCCGCCGCCTGTCCGGGCGTCAGGTTGCGAATCGAGGTGTAGAACAGCGTGCAGGTTTTTTCCTTCTCGGCCACTTGCCAGGTTTGCGTGCAGGTTTTCAGCTCGACATCGGCATTACTGTCCGGTTGGCGGCCCATGACGGCCTGCCAGCACGCGGCACTCAAATCCTGGCCCATGACTTTCAGGCCCGCTGCATCGGCCTTGGCCTTGGCATCATTGCCGGAATAGTTCGCCGGATCGGCGGCGTACCAGATGTAGCTCGGGTGGTTGGAACCCAGCACCCGCACTTTCACCCCGTCACTCGGGCTGATCGTCGCCAGGCCCAGCACGTTCACGGTCGGCCCGTACTGTTGCTGGATCCAGTTACGCACCGGCGCGCCGAAGGCGACCATTGGCAATGTTTCACCGCTGGCGTGCAGGCTGACGTTCCTGACCATGGTGGTCTGGTAGTCGTTGAAGTAGCTGTAGACGCCCTCCAGATCCTTGCCGGCGTTGGATGGGGCGGCGATAGGGGCGATGTCGACAATGGTCTGGAAGCCTGGCGTCTGCTCGACCGGGATGCCATTGGCGGTGAGCAGCGTGGCCCAGCGATCCGTGGTGGCGGACCTCAGGTAATCCTGGGCCTGGGTCAGCGAATAGTCTGGCGGGAAGTGCAGCAGTTCGACGCTTTTGCGGTTTTCCAGGGCCATGCCCAGCGGCAGGAACAGATACCAGCTGTACGCCCACTTGCCATCGGCATTCAGTTTGCTGGCGCCGTTATAGGCCAGGTCACCGGCATCGAGCAGCGCTGCCAAAGGTTTTTCATAGCCGTTGGGCACGCCGATGATTTCTGCGTGGAGCTGACCATTGTCGGTTTTGACCAGAACCTTCGCGTCGCCGTAGCCATCGCGCTGCACGCTCTGGGTCAGGTAATGCTCGACGGTTTGCTCAAGCGTCCAGTTGCGAAAGCAGATCACGTTGCAATTGTTGGGGTAGGCGAAGAGGCGGGTAACGCGTTCGGTAGTGCCCAGTTTCAAGTTGGCATCGGCGTGGGCGGTGGTGCTCAGAGTGAGGGCTGCGAGGGTGAGTGCCGCGAGTTTGAACATGCTCAGATCCTTTTCAGCGTATAAGACCAGCAGATACTGAAACAGACAGGGCGGAACAAAAAGGGCCGATATCAATATCGGCCCTTTTTATGGTTACGGCATTACCGGCGGCAAATACGCCAGCGTCGTCCCCAGTGCCCATAACAACACTAGCACCAATGGCGTATGTACCAGCAATTGCACGAACGAGAAGCCGATCAAGTCCCGCGCTTTCAACCCCAGCACGCCCAGCAGCGGCAACATGTAGAACGGGTTGATCAGGTTGGGCAGGGCTTCGGCGGCGTTGTAGATCTGCACCGCCCAGCCCAGATGGTAGTTCAGGTCATTGGCCACTTGCATCACGTACGGCGCTTCGATGATCCACTTGCCGCCACCGGACGGGATGAAGAAGCCGAGAATCGCCGAATACACGCCCATCAGCAGCGCGTAGGTGTCGTGGGAGGCAATGCTGACGAAAAAGGTCGAGATGTAATGGGCCAGGGTCTGCGCATCGGCGCCCTTGACCGTGGTCATCAGCGCCGCGATCGAACCGTAG
>NZ_JBFUIC010000449.1:0-2769 GCF_056402075.1 Pseudomonas sp. P4_C3 | reverse complement strand
ATCATGCTCCGAGGCGAGTACAATGCCGTCAACACGTCTCTCATGCAGTGCTTTGACCGCTTTAAGCTCTTGTTCAGGATCTTTTTGCGTATTGACCAGAATCATCATCAAGCCGCTTTTCGCACATGCCGCTTCGATGGCACGTACTGTTTCACTGAAGTAATAGTTTGACAGCGTAGCAATCGCCACCCCTATAGCACCTGAAGAGGAGCGAGCCAGAGATCGAGCGAGCGAGTTTCGAATATAGCCTACGGACTCTACAGCCTGATTCACGCTACGGACGGTGTCGGGATGTACTTTGCGAGTACCGTTGAGTACGTGGGATACCGTAGACATTGATACGTTCGCGGCTCGCGCTACATCACTCATCTTTGCGCCCACTGTGCACCACTCCTTTCTCACGTGATTTCATGGATAGCGCTGAACTCATGCCCAGCGGTAAGCCATTGTAAAGCTCACGGCGAGAAAATGTGTCGCAGGCTCCAGGAATTGATGCCGGGACGGGCCCGTAATTTCGAGAGAGACCCAGCGAGGTGCGCTGTGCACCTGAAGTGGCTGAGGCGAGATGGTGGAATCCGCTATGCAGCATAGCCGGGCACTCCTTTTTTATTATTGTCGCGATCACATGGCGAACCGTTTACGGCACGCAGGGACGCTGTTGAAAAAAGCATAGCCGAGACGAAAACGCTTGCGCAAGCGCTTTCCTAACATTTTCACCTTTCCTTCGAGCGCAAAGGAAAGCGCTTGCGCAAGCGCTTTCCTTTGGACTATGTTTCTCGAACAAGAACACCGATGAGAGGTTTCAACTGCTTCTCAAATCGGTAGATAAGGAGTTAACCGCTATGCTGAGCACTGGATCTGAAAGTCCACCTCTTGCCCTATTGGAAATGCGCTCCATCTCGAAGTCATTCAATGGGGTACGCGTCCTGCATGACATCGATCTCAATATTTTCCCTGGACAAATCCACGCGTTAATGGGCGAAAACGGCGCCGGAAAATCCACGCTGATGAAAATCCTGTCGGGAGCCTATATAGCCGACAGTGGCACTATCCGAATCGATGGATGTGATATTCGAAACTATGGCCTGAACGATGCGAAGCGCCATGGCATTTCAGTTATCTATCAAGAGCTCAGCTTGTGCGCGAATATGAGCGTGGTCGAGAACATCTACCTGGGTAGGGAAATTCGTCGATGTGGAGTTGTAAACCACAAGGCAATGACCGAAGGCGCGCAGGTTGTACTAAAGCGACTTGGCGTCACATTTGATCCGCACGCGCTGGTCGGTACATTGTCGATCGCCGACCAACAACTTGTTGAAATCGCCCGTGCAATTCATGCCGATACGCGAATCCTGGTGATGGATGAGCCTACAACGCCGCTGTCTTCAAAAGAGACTGAAAGTCTATTTGCGTTGATTCGCCAGTTACGTGATGACGGTGTCGCAATCATCTATATCAGCCATCGAATGGCTGAGATATACGCATTGTCCGATTTCGTTTCGGTGCTCCGGGACGGCCGTTACGTGGGTTCGCTGGACCGTGGCACGTTATCGGCTGAAACCCTGGTCCGGATGATGGTGGGTCGCGATGTTTCCGGTTTCTATGCCCATGAGCGTGCTACGTGTTCTTACGAGCAACCGGTACTACGTGTCCGCAAACTTACTGACGGTTTAAAAATTCGAGATTGCAGTTTCGATCTGTATGCCGGCGAAATTCTCGGGATTGCAGGGCTGGTGGGCTCAGGGAGAACAGAACTTGCCCGATTAATTGCAGGTGTCGATGCATACTCGGGTGGACACATTGAACTGGACGGCGAAGTTGTAGCCATACGCTCCCCTCGCGATGCAGGCAATGCAGGTATCGCCTATCTGACAGAAGACCGTAAAGCCTTGGGCCTCTTTCTCGATATGAGTGTCCACGACAATATCAATGTTTGTGTATTGGGAAATGATGCTTCATTGACGGGTTTTGTGGACCGGACGGCTGGAACCGGACGCACCGAACAAGCCATTCAGGCACTCAATATCAAAGCATCTCCAGACATCAATGTCGGCGCGCTGTCTGGAGGCAACCAACAAAAGGTTTTGCTGGCTCGTCTGCTTGAGATGAAGCCCAAAGTGCTGTTCCTGGACGAACCCACCTCGGGTGTCGATATTGGAGCCAAAACAGAGATATATAAAATAATCAATGCATTGGCCGCCTCCGGCGTGTGTGTAGTGATGATTTCAAGTGAACTGCCAGAGATTGTTGGAATCGCTGACCGTGTATTGGTCATGTGTGAAGGGAAACTTGTCGCCGAACTCGGTGGCCGCAGCGGTGTTGATATTACACCCGAAACCATTATCGCGTTTGCCACAGGCAGCGACAGCTTGACTCTAGCCAACGGAGACTTAGTTCAATGACTTCCCCACTGCAACGCAAAGTGGCAAGTGACTTCATCACACCCAATGCGCGGAACATTGCCGGACCTGGCGCACAGGAAAAAATGCGCCAACTGATGAGGGTAGCGGGCATGCTCCCCGTATTGTTGCTCCTGTGTGTGGGCTTCAGCCTGATGAGCGACAGCTTTTTCTCGGCGCAGAACTTCTCGATCATCAGCCAACAAGCCTCTATCAATGTGGTATTGGCATCCGGCCTGACTTTCGTGATTTTGACCGGGGGCATCGACCTTTCAGTGGGTTCGATCCTGGCTGTTTCCGCGGTAGTGGCGCTGTTGGTATCGCAAGTTCCCGGATTGTCCTCTCTGGCCATCCCTGCGGGGCTTGGAAT
>NZ_JBFUIC010000448.1:0-2777 GCF_056402075.1 Pseudomonas sp. P4_C3 | reverse complement strand
GTCGGAGAAGGYCGACCCCGACAGGCCCTCCACTTCCGCGAACCGGTCATAGACCGAATCGGCCGATTGCGCAAACGCGCCCACGATATTGCCCGCGGCATCGGGCACAGGGTGATAGGGACTGAAGAACGGGACGACCATGTCGACGGTCACGCCGTACTTGTCATTCTTGTAGGTGGTCCAGTCGAACCCGGACATGCCGTCCATCTTGTCCTGAGCGTCGCTGGCGACGAAGGTGTCGTCGCCGCCTTCACCGATCATTTCATCGAATCCGCCGGTGCCGATGAAGATGTCGTTACCGGGCACATCGTCGGACAATGTCGGGCTCATGTTATCGCCGGGTGCACCGTCCTGGGTGCCGCCCTCGATCCAGTCGTCGCCTTCGTTGCCGGTCGGCGCGAGGTTGACCTTGGCGCCGAGGATGAAATCGTCACCCGCGCCGGCGAAGGTCATGGTGATGTCTTCGGTGGTGATGATGAAGTCTTTGCCAGCGCCGCCGAAGACCAGGTTGTTGAGGCCGAGGGTCGAGTTGCCGGCCTGGATGACGTCGTTGCCGTCCTCGCCGCGCAGGGTGTCGCTGCCGCCGATGTCGGTGATGATGTCGTCGCCGGTACCGCCAAAGACGTTGTCGTTGCCGTAGCCGCCGTCGAGGCGGTCGTTGCCGGCGTCGCCATAGACGGTGTCGTCGTCCGAGTCGCCGGCAATGAGGATATCGTCGCCGGCCGTGCCGCCAAGCACGACCGTATCGCCGCCGGTGTAGTGCAGGTAGTTGGTATCCAGACCCACTGTGGCGGGGTTGTCGCGGATCACCAGCGGCGTGAAATGGTCAATACGTGGTGAGCCAATCGGATGGTCCGACGGGCCAAAGGGGTCGGCGTTGGCTGGCAGGTTGTCGGCAGCCTCATTGACTGGTGTCAATGGATTGTCGACCAGTATGCCATCCGGCCCGGCCACCACGCTTGCGTTGAACTGGTGCGTCGGGTCGGTCTCCAGGATGAAGGCCGGTGTCAGGAATATGTTAGCCGACAGGTGTGTTGCGTCGCTGTTGAGCATTACCAGATTGGCGAACGAATTGTTCTCAAGCTCAGTGCCGAAATTGAGTCCCGCGGTGCGGGCCAGGTAGTAGAAGCGGTCACCATTCTGCAGGTTTTCCAACTGGGTTTCGAAGACAAAGTTGAAGCTCGAACCCAGCTGACCGMCAAAGGGCATTTTTTCCTCGGCCAGGCCGCCGATCCAGTAGTCGACGTTGTCCAGGCCGGTGATGGTCACGTCGTCTGCGGTGTGCAGAATACCGTCCGCACCGGCATTGCTGCTCCAGACGCCGGTACTGTTCAGGAAGTCCAGGCGATCAGCCGGCGCCGTGGCGCTGCCGAACACCAGGTCAGCAGCCGCAGCGCGCTTGTCCGCCAGCGTGGTGGCGCCGGTGATGCTCGAATGCGTGCCATAGGCGGCGATGAAGTTGACCAGCGATTCCGGGTGTTTCATGTGCTGCACGAAATCGGCCCAGCTCGTGTAGGGGGTCAACTGGCTGTCGCCGGTCATGTGGTAGAACTCGCGCCGCGCCGCGTTCAGCGACGGAATGCCGGCCTCGCGGCCGCGCGCCAGGTTGAGCGCGGGCAGGTCCAGCGGCAGGCCGACCAGGTTGTTGCGAAGAGCGTCAGTGACGAACTCGTCGATTTCGTTGCCGACCTGCCGCGTAATGCCGCGCACGATGGCGCCAGCCGCCTCCTGTGGGGTCGGGCCGCTCGCAGCAAATGCCAGCGGGTTGAGGAAGGCCGCGATCAGGCCGGTCTGTTGATTGCCCGGGTCAACCGGGTTGCCGTCGCCGACGACGTTGAAGTTGGGGTCGAAACGATCGACCGTCTCCAGCAGCATCGAGTGGCCGAAGCGAAAGACCGTGTGCGCGAACTCGGCGACGATCGACG
This sequence comes from Pseudomonas sp. P4_C3, assembly GCF_056402075.1. Classification (NCBI taxonomy): domain Bacteria; kingdom Pseudomonadati; phylum Pseudomonadota; class Gammaproteobacteria; order Pseudomonadales; family Pseudomonadaceae; genus Pseudomonas; species Pseudomonas sp. P4_C3. The sequence continues at coordinate 852 of NZ_JBFUIC010000448.1, read as the reverse complement.
CGTCGATCGTGGTGTCGTTACCCATGGGTGCCAGGAAGACATCCACTTGCGGCTGGATGGTGCGCGCGAACTCCTCGAACACCAGGTGCTGGTACTGCATCTCGGTGCCGAACTTGGCGGCCTGGAACAACCGCTCACCGTTCCAGTGCAGGGCCGCGATGTCGGCCGCCGTCACCGGCAACGCCGCCAGTTGGGCGTCGGGCATCAGCCATTTGTTCAGGAAGTCGAGGTCGGCGGAGGCCAGCACCGTCTCCTTGGTCTGGTCAACCAGGCGGTTGTGCTCGCTGTGGAAGATGGAATGCACCGTAGTCAGGCCGATGTTCTCGTTGACCCGGCCATCGCCAGCGATGTAGTGCTTGTCGAGCAGCTCGTTGTCGTAGGTGCCGGGTGCTTGCGGGCCACCAATGACGGTGTCCGCGTCAGCCGTCAGGCCGCCGGTTGGATCGGCGCTGTGCGCGATGTCGATGAGGAACTGGTGACCGGTGCGCACAGCGTTCGTCAGGCTGATCGGTGCAGCCCGATTACCCTCGACGAGCACGTCATCGGCGGTGCCGGCAATGCCGTCCGCGCCCTTCATCACGACTTGAGGGAGACYGTTGGGCCCCTTGATGAAGTTGCCGTAAGCATCGGTCGCCAGCAGCGGTACGTCGAACACGTCCGCATCGGTCAAGTTGATGCCGAGCAGATCACGGGCCTGGGCCTTGACGATTGCCCAGGTGGCCATGCCGCCGATTTCGACGTCATCAGCGGTGCCGAAATGCCCATCGACGCCCAGGTCACGATTGGTGATCAGCTTGCCGGTGGCGACCGGATCGCCGGCGGCGTTGAGCTCATAGGCGCGCAGGAATACCT
>NZ_JBFUIC010000447.1:0-2781 GCF_056402075.1 Pseudomonas sp. P4_C3 | reverse complement strand
ATTCCAATGTTGCCACGTTGAACAAGATGCAAACGCTGATCGTGATCGGTAATGGCATGGTCGGACATCATTGTGTCCAACAGCTGATCGAGCGGGGAGCGCTTGACCATTACCGGCTGCACGTCTTCAGTGAGGAGCCGATGCGCGCCTATGACCGTGTGCATCTTTCCGAGTACTTCTCCGGTCGTGATGCCGAGTCGCTGGCGCTGTCCGATGCGTCGCTTTACCACACGCCCGGCGTTACGCTGCATCTGGGTGTGCCGGTATTGGAAATCGACCGCGTCCGTCGCCAGGTGGTCACCTCGCAAGGTTGCGTCACGTATGACAAATTGGTTCTGGCCACCGGTTCTTATCCGTTTGTTCCGCCAATCGAAGGCGCCGAAGGTGAGTCGCGTCTGGTCTATCGCACCCTGGAAGACCTCGATGCCATTCGGGCTGCGGCAGCCAATGCCCGGCGCGGTGTGGTGGTCGGCGGTGGCTTGCTGGGTCTGGAAGCCGCGAACGCGTTGAAGAGCCTGGGCCTTGAAGCCCACGTGGTGGAATTCGCACCGCGCTTGATGCCGGTACAACTGGATGACCTCGGTGGCCAGGCGCTCAAGGCGCAGATCGAACGATTGGGCGTCGGTGTACACCTGTCCCGCGCCACTCAATCGATCAGCGCTGGCGAGCAGTACCGCTATCGCATGAATTTCGCCAATGACGAATTCCTCGAAACCGACCTGATCGTGTTTTCCGCCGGTATCCGCGCTCAAGACGCGCTGGCTCGTCAATGCGCGCTGGAGATCGGTCCGCGCGGTGGCGTGGTGATCGACGACGCGTGCCTCAGTTGCGACCCGAACATCTACGCCATCGGTGAGTGCGCTTCATGGAACGGCAGCCTGTTCGGCCTGGTCGCGCCGGGCTACCAGATGGCGCGCAGCGTCGCGGCCCGTCTGTGCAACGAAGTCGCCGAGCCGTTCACCGGTGCCGACATGTCGACCAAGCTCAAGCTGCTGGGGGTGGATGTCGGCTCCATCGGCGACGCCCACGGCAATACCCCAGGCGCACGCAGCTATCAATTCATCGACGAAACCAGCGCCAGCTATCGCCGCCTGGTGGTGGATGCAAGTGGCAAACATGTCCTCGGTGCAGTGCTGGTCGGTGACAACAGCTATTACGACACCTTGCTGCAATACATGCAGAACGGCATTACCTTGCCAGCAGAACCCGCCAGCCTGATTCTGCCATCGTCCGAAGGCGCGCCGACCCTGGGCCCGGGTGCGCTGCCCGGGTCGGCCACGGTGTGCTCATGTCATAACGTCACCAAGGGCTCCATTTGTTCGGCCATCGACGGCGGCTGYACCGACCTGGGCCAGCTCAAGTCGCAAACCAAGGCCTGTACCGGCTGCGGCGGTTGTGCCGGCCTGCTCAAGCAAGTGTTCGAGCATGAGCTGATTGCCCGTGGCGTCAGTGTCGACAAGAGCCTGTGCGAACACTTCGCCTATACCCGCCAGGAGCTTTATGCGCTGGTACGGGTAGAGGGAGTGATCACCTTCGAAGAACTGTTGGCCAAGCACGGCCGTGGCCACACCGGTTGCGACGTTTGCAAGCCGGCGGTGGGTTCGATTCTGGCCTCGTGCTGGAACCAGCCGATCATGGACACGTCGCTGGTACCGTTGCAGGACACCAACGACACCTTCATGGCCAACATGCAGAAAAACGGTACGTACTCGGTGGTGCCGCGTATTCCCGGCGGCGAGATCACCGCTGACAAGCTGATCGCCATCGGCGTGGTGGCGAAGAAATATGACCTCTACACCAAAATCACCGGCGGGCAGCGCATCGACCTGTTCGGCGCGCAGTTGCATCAGTTGCCGGACATCTGGGCCGAGCTGATTGAAGCGGGTTTTGAGACCGGGCACGCCTATGGCAAATCGACCCGCACGGTGAAGTCCTGTGTCGGCAGCACCTGGTGCCGTTATGGCGTGCAGGACAGCGTGAAAATGGCCCTGACCCTCGAGGATCGCTACAAAGGCCTGCGCTCGCCACACAAGCTCAAGTTCGCGGTCTCCGGTTGCACCCGTGAGTGCGCTGAGGCGCAGAGCAAGGACGTTGGCGTAATCGCCACCGAGAAAGGCTGGAACCTCTATGTGTGCGGTAACGGCGGCATGCGCCCGCGCCACGCCGAGTTGTTCGCTACCGACCTTGATGACGCCACCCTGATTCGCTACATCGACCGGTTCCTGATGTTCTACATCCGCACCGCCGACAAGTTGCAGCGTACCTCGGTCTGGCGCGAGAGCCTGGAGGGCGGCCTGGATTACCTCAAGGACGTGATCATCAACGACAGCCTCGGGCTGGGTGAGGAGCTCGAGTCGCAGATGCAATTGGTGGTCAACCGCTACGAATGCGAATGGGCCAACGCCCTGAAAGACCCGGAAAAGCTCAAGCGCTTCCGCACCTTCGTCAACGATCAACGCCCGGACCCGGACATCCATTTTGTCCAGGAACGCGGTCAGCGCCGGCCGATCATGGCCGCTGAACTCCACCTTATCCCTGTCATCGAGGAGATTGCCTGATGAGCCAGTCCGATACCCAGCGAGCCTATTCCAGTTCCTCCCTGGTCAATCCCGATGCCTGGCAAGCGGTGTGCAGCCAGGAGGATCTGGTGAGTAACTCCGGCATCGTCGTCTGGCTCGACGGTGCACAAGTGGCGCTTTTCTACCTGCCGGCTGCCGAAGGCAAGACCCTCTATGCGGCGCTTTTCTACCTGCCGGCTGCCGAAGGCAAGACCCTCTATGC
>NZ_JBFUIC010000446.1:0-2788 GCF_056402075.1 Pseudomonas sp. P4_C3 | reverse complement strand
ACAGAAGCCGGGGCTTACGGTAACGAAGCCCCGGCTTTTTTTGGCCCTCGAAATGCCTGCCGAGCGGCCTAACCCCTTGTTTCATTGGGTTTCGCAAAAGTTGGCACGCACCCTGCTATATGTTTGGTACAAGAACAATAACAAGCAATGCACAAGACAATAAAAATAAGACGAATCGACTCACGCACAATAAAAACAAGACGGCGAGAGGCGTAGCTAACTGATTCTTTTGGAGAGGCGTTGTATTTGGGGCTTGCCCCACGACCAGGCCGAGAACAACAAAAAACTGTCTTAAGACAGAACCTGTACTGGTTGGATCGAAAGATCACTGCAATTCAGCGACCAAAGCAATCCGTTTGCTCTTGACTCCCGATTGGGAGGGTCATGAAGGAAAGCTTCATGGCGAGGGCACTCAACAAAAACAAGAAGCCCGAAACCAAAAATAAAAATAGAGCATGCAACTACTTCTTGGGGAGCTTCGGCTCCCCTTGTGGTTTCTGCGATTCGCAAATCCCCCGCAAATCGGCTCGTTCCGGCCTTGAAGCCTGCGGCCTACAGCTCATATCTGCTGCGTCCTACACCATCCCCTGACTAAATGCTAGAATCCCCGCCCATCATGCGGTCATTCTTTTGTTATGGCCGAATATTCCTTCAAACAGTGCATCCCATGCTGAAGAAGCTGTTCCAGTCATTCCGTTCTCCCAAGCGTCCTACGCAACACATTCGCAGCACGCCTGAAGTGCTCAACAGCGGCCAACATTCGCTGCAGAAGGCGCAATTCAGCCGTTACGCGGTGAATATCGTTGAACGCCTGCAGAGCGCCGGTTATCAGGCTTACCTGGTTGGCGGCTGCGTGCGCGACATGCTGCTGGGTATCACACCGAAAGATTTCGACGTTGCCACCAGCGCCACACCCGAGCAGGTGCGGGCCGAATTCCGTAACGCGCGAATCATCGGGCGCCGATTCAAACTGGTGCACATCCACTTCGGCCGCGAAATCATCGAAGTCGCGACCTTCCGCGCCAATCACCCGCAGAACGAAGACGAGGAAGACAGCAATCAGTCTTCGCGCAACGAAAGCGGGCGCATCTTGCGCGATAACGTCTATGGCACCCTGGAAGAGGACGCGCAACGTCGCGACTTCACCATCAATGCCCTGTATTACGATCCGGTCAGCGAACGCATCCTCGACTACGCCAACGGCGTACACGACATCCGCAATCACCTGATCCGCCTGATCGGCGATCCGACGCAACGCTATCAGGAAGACCCGGTACGGATGCTGCGGGCCGTGCGTTTCGCCGCCAAGCTGAACTTCGGCATCGAAAAACACAGCGCCCTGCCGATCCGCGGCCTCGCGCCGATGCTGCGCGAGATCCCGTCGGCCCGCCTGTTCGAAGAGGTGCTCAAGCTGTTCCTCTCCGGCCATGCCGCCGATACGTTTGAAATGCTGGTCGACCTGCAGTTGTTCGATCCACTGTTCCCGGCCAGTGCCGAAGCACTGGAATACAACCCGACGTACACCCACACCCTGATCAGCGAAGCCCTGATCAATACCGACCTGCGAATCAAGCAGAACAAACCGGTCACCCCGGCGTTCCTGTTTGCAGCCCTGCTCTGGCCTGCCCTGCCAGCCCGCGTCCTGCGCCTGCAGGAGCGTGGCATGCCGCCGATTCCGGCGATGCAGGAAGCGGCGCACGAGCTGATTGCCGAACAGTGCCAGCGCATCGCGATTCCGAAACGCTTCACCATGCCGATCCGCGAAATCTGGGACATGCAGGAACGCCTGCCGCGCCGCAGCGGCAAGCGTGCCGATCTGCTGCTGGACAACCCGCGTTTTCGCGCCGGCTACGACTTCCTGCTGCTACGTGAAAGCGCCGGCGAGCAGACCGATGGCCTGGGCGAATGGTGGACGGACTACCAGGACGCCAACGAAAGCGAGCGCCGTGACATGATTCGCGACCTCAGCGGCAAGGACGAAGGCACCGGCGCCCCGCGCAAGCGTCGCCGCAGCGGTGGTTCCAAGCGCAAACGCGCTGCCGGCGCTTCGAGCACCACGGGCGAGTAATCCATGGAACGCATCTACATCGGCATGGGCAGCAATCTGGCTGACCCCGCCGAACAATTGCGCAGCGCCATCGAGGCGCTGGCGCATTTGCCGCAAACGGCGCTGGTCGGGGTTTCTGCGTTTTACCAAAGTGACTCGCTGCTGCCCGGCCAACCGCGTTACACCAATGCGGTGGCCGCTCTCGACAGTACGCTGGCGCCGCTGGACCTTCTGGATGCCTTGCAGGCCATCGAAAACGGCCAGGGTCGCGAGCGTCTTGAGCGCTGGGGACCGCGCACGCTGGACCTCGACATCTTGTTGTTCGGTGATCGCCTGATCGACGAACCGCGCCTCAAGGTTCCCCATTACCATATGCAGGAACGGGCCTTCGTGTTGTATCCGCTGGCGGAACTGGCACCTGCGGATCTGCGCTTGGCCGATGGCCAGACCTTGGACGAACTGCTCAAGGCATGCCCGTTCGTCGGCCTGGAACGCCTGCCCCCGAACTGACGAAAATCCCCTGTAGGAGCGAGCCTGCTCGCGATAGCGGTCTGTCAGCGAATGAAATGCTGACTGACACACTGCCATCGCGAGCAGGCTCGCTCCTACAGGGGATTTTCGTCAGTTCGGGGGCAGGCGTTCCAGGCCGACGAACGGGCATGCCTTGAGCAGTTCGTCCAAGGTCTGGCCATCGGCCAAGCGCAGATCCGCAGGTGCCAGTTCCGCCAGCGGATACAACAC
>NZ_JBFUIC010000445.1:0-2803 GCF_056402075.1 Pseudomonas sp. P4_C3 | reverse complement strand
TGGTGTCGGTCTCGCCGCGGCAACCGTTGATTTGAGCCAGCCCGGTGATCCCCGGTTTGATTCGGTGGCGCGCCATGTAGGCGAGAATCTTGCCGGAGTAGTAGTTATTGTGCGCAACGGCATGAGGGCGTGGCCCGACCAGCGCCATATGGCCCTGCAAGACGTTGAACAATTGCGGCAACTCATCGATGGAAGTGCGGCGGATAAAGCGCCCGATCGGGGTGATCCGCGAGTCGTTACGGCTGGCTTGCTTGACCTCGTGATCGTCGTGTACGCGCATCGAGCGAAACTTCCAGACCTTGATGACCTTCCCGTTCCACCCGTGGCGGTCCTGTTTGAAAAACACCGGGCCATGGGAGGTGAATTTGACGGCCAGGCCAATGATCAGCAGTAACGGGCTTAGAGCGACAATGGCCATCAGCGCCAGGCTTTTATCGAACAGGCTTTTACTCAGTGCGGCAGTGGGTTGGCTGCTCAGCGGGCATTCAATCAAATGGATTGCCGGCATGCCATCCACATCACTGACCGAGTGATTGAGCAGCGTCAGGCTGTTCAAGTCCGGGACCCAGACCACATCGACGTTGGCATCCAGCAAATCGACATACATTTCTTCGATTTGTGCCGCTTCACTCAGGGGGAGCGTGATGTACAGGCGTCGGATGTCATGGGTCTTGATCAGTTCAAGCAGTTCCTCTTGCGGGCCTACGACAGGTGGCATACCCGCCTCCAGCAAGAGAGTGGTGTCGGAGCTTACCAGGCCGACCAACGGGAAGTGCTCGAGGGCACGAAGCTTGTTAGCCAGGCCCAGTGCCAGCTCGCCAGTACCAACAATCAGCGTTCTACGCTCAATTTGCAGCGCCCGTTGGTAGTACTTCGAAAAACCATGCAGTGGGACGTACAACAACGCCTGCCCGATGTAGCTGCAGAAAGCCCATATCAGGATGATTTGACGAGAAAACAGTTCGTTGGCCTTACAGAGAAAGGCGACAATAGCTAACGCTGCCAGTGTCATTGACCAACCCATCAGTAGTCTTATCAACCCCTCCAGGTAATTGTCCTTTTTTGCATAGGCGCCGCACCATGTATAGGCCGGAACCGATGCAAGCACAGTAAGCGTTGCGCATACTCGATAATAGAATTCTACCGTTCCAGTCTGGTAATAAACCAATAGAAGTAACAGGGCGACAACAAAGCCCTGGCCCAGTGCCCACTGTCCCCAGAAGGTCAGTCCTTTGAGGGTGGTATTTCGATTGATACGAAGATTGTTAACCATACGATATCCCCAAAATACGTCCATTCGTGTTTCGACAAACAAGAGCCAAAATTAATGCGCTAAGAGTTATTGTTCATACTAGATGGCGATGCGTTGACGACCGAAACGCCACACGGGCGGCGCTGTCATCAGTTCATAGGTTAAATTATTAGTGCGGGCACTGTCTGACGACTTTTAACGAGCGGGCGGTGTATCTTGTTGATATATCTGGGTGAGAATGGCGTTAGAAATAGTCTGACTTAAACCTTTTTAACGCGGCTTTATAGAGGGAGGGGGGGAGATGCAGGGAAGATAAATTGGCGTGCTTTATTATTGTTGTATTGCACTGCCGAGGCGAAAATCTGAATTTCTCAGGCTAGATTTTTACGCGTACGATTTTTTGTATCACGCAGTACCCACGATTCCTCACTGCACGAAAAAGGCGTTCGCCGTTACTGGCGTTTTTAAATTTTTCCTGTAGTCGACTCAGGCACATTTCGAGACCCCGATATTGTTCAGGTTCTCTACCGATGCTGCGGATAAGGTCGTCCTTGCTGACCACGCGATCTTCATGGTGCAGCATTTTTTTAAGCAGGGTGGCCTCCAGGCCAGTCAAGACAATTTCCACGTCATCTTTGATCAACGCGCCACTGCCATCACTCAGTCGCCAGGTTTCAGTCGCTGGAGTGTGCGGTTTGGCTGGCTGGGAAACGAATTCCCTGGTGTCTTCCCTGGAGCTGTCTACGGTTGATGTGAAGTGAGTAAATTTCGTTACGGATTGGGCAGCTTGCCATTCGGACTTGAACGTCGAAAGTATGCGCTGGGTATCATGCTTGATAACCGGCGGAACCATTCTGGCCATTTGCGGGGAAATAATCTCCATAAGCTTGGGGGCGGAGGTGGGCGGGGCAACGCCTTCAAAAAACATTTTTGCCTGTGACGTGCCGTAACTGTTGTATCGCTTGCTGGACAGTAATGCCTCAAGCTCCAGTTGCAGTGCGGGGTTGTGAGTAACCACGACAAAGTATTTTCTAGGGAGGTTTGTGCTGCTATCCATGGCTCTCTCCTGAGTTGCACGTCTTGAATTTGGTTTAAAGGTTGTCAGCAGGGGAGTAATGACTCCCTTGAAAGTAATCAAAGGGCAGTGCACGTGCCAGTATATGGCTAGCAGCATGCTCGACTCTGTCCGCTATAAAGGAGACTTTTGTGTTGTGAGTGAGCATGGTCATGCGTTCGTGGAGACGATTGAATAACTCTGGGTTGCCACTGAGCTTGAGGCTCAAGTCTAGAGAGGCGGTGGAGATCTTTATATAGTCGAATAGATTCAGGGTGGTAAAGATTTCGATACTTTCGTCGTCGATGTTGTAGTCGTCGAGCGCGATTTCTATGCCGTGATCTTTCAACAAATATACGTTGTGAAGGATTTTCTTTTTTTCTGCGAAGCTGATTGCCGACAGGGGGAGCTCATTGAGCGCAACAACCAGTGTCTGGCCAAATTCGCGCAGAGCGGCGCCGGACTGTATCAGCTCCTCCGTGAGCGCAGAGTTGGCG
>NZ_JBFUIC010000444.1:0-2812 GCF_056402075.1 Pseudomonas sp. P4_C3 | reverse complement strand
TCCAGAAGCTGCGCGTCAGCGCGCCGGATCTGAAAGTGATCATGATGACCGGCTACGGCAACGTCGAAGACGCCGTGGTGGCGATGAAAGAGGGCGCCTTTCACTACGTCACCAAACCGGTGGCCCTGCCGGAGCTCAAGCTGCTGCTGGACAAGGCCCTGGCTACCGACCGCATGGAGCGCACGCTGTCGTTTTACCAGGAGCGCGAAGCCCAGAAGTCGGGGTTGCAGGCGCTGATTGGCGAGTCGGCACCGATGGCATACCTCAAGGGCATCATCAGCCAGTTGCTCGACGCCGAACGGCGGATGGCCAACAGTGATCTGCCGCCGGTCCTGGTGGAAGGCGAGACCGGCACCGGCAAGGAACTGGTGGCCCGGGCCCTGCACTTCGACGGCCCGCGCAGCAAAGGCCCGTTCATTGAATTCAACTGCGCTTCGATTCCGTCCAATCTGGTGGAATCGGAACTGTTCGGCCACGAGAAGGGCGCCTTCACCGACGCCAAGGAGCGTCGCATGGGGCTGGTGGAAGCGGCCGATGGCGGCACGCTGTTCCTCGATGAAATCGGTGAAATGGACCTGCTGTTGCAAGCCAAGCTGCTGAAGCTGCTGGAAGACCGGACCATTCGCCGGGTCGGTTCGGTGAAGGAGCGCAAGGTCGATCTGCGGGTGATCAGCGCCACCAACTGCAATCTCGAACAAATGGTCCAGCAAGGCAAATTCCGCCGCGACCTGTTTTTCCGCCTGCGCATCATTTCGATCAAGGTGCCGCGCCTGTATGCCCGGGGTGCCGATATCCTGCTGCTGGCCCGGCACTTCCTGGGGCTGCATGGCAAACGCTACGGCAAGCCGAACCTGCATTTCAGTAATCAGGCCGAAGATTTGCTGCTCAGCTACAGCTGGCCGGGCAACGTGCGGGAATTGCGCAACATGCTGGAGCAAACCGTGTTGCTGGCGCAAAGCGACACCATCGCCGTCCATCAGTTGAACGTCTGCCTGAGCCTGGTGGATGAGCCACCTATGTTTCATCACGAGCTGCAACATTTCAGCGAACCGCGTCCCTCCTACAACGGCAACGAATCCATGAACCTGCCGGAAGTGGAGCGCGACATGGTGCGCAAGATGCTCGACAAGACCGACTGGAACGTCACCAAATCGGCACGCCTGCTGGGTCTTAGCCGGGACATGTTGCGCTACCGGATCGAAAAACTCGGCCTCGCCCGCCCGGACAAACGCCAGTGGTAGGGGGCGTTCTCACTGCAACACCGGGCCTTGCCTCATGCAGGACAGCACGCAACCGGAGTCCTGGACTTCCTGGTTCACGTAGACGCCATGTTCCGGATCGTAGCTGCGGACAAACACGCGAACCGTGGCGTCGGCCACAGTCGGCAGGCGCGAGTCGGAGAACACGTGCTCACTTGAAACCGGAATGAACTCCCCGGGTGCGGTCGGGAGGTACGAACCTGGTGGCACGATGCTCATGGACAGTGGTACGGGGTGCGCGAAGGGTTGGTCGGCGCCGTAATAGTTGAATTCACTGCTGTAGTTGGTGGTGTTTGGCATGTCGTCGGCGTGGGCGACGGCGGTCGCGCTCAGGCAGACGGCGAGCAAAAGCGTCAGATTGGTTTTGTTCATGGCAACACCTGCTAAATCGGTTTAACCACATTTCTCCCAAGGTCATTAACTATAGCTGCCGCCGTGGGCAGCCGTTGGTGCTGTGCGGATTACAAGTTCGCAACACCTGCCAGGAGGAGGTTGATCTAGACTCCGGCCGGTCAAATCGACGACCCGAACCCTGGAGCGTGCAATGGAACTGCCGACAAAAGAACAAGCCATCGCCAGTAACCGCGAGGCCTGGAATGACTCCGCCCGTCACCACAAAGCTTCCTGCGAATGGCAAGCCTTGTTGAAGGACGTGGCGCACGCGGATTTCTCCTGCCTGGATGACACCTTGACCGCCTTGCTGACCCAGACAGGTGTCGACGGCAAGGAGGTGGTGCAACTGGGCTGCAACAACGGCCGCGAAAGTCTGTCGCTGTTTGCCCTGGGCGCGCGTAGCGTGGTGGGCGTCGACCAGTCTGAAGCATTTCTCGAACAGGCACGGGAACTGGCGTCCCGCTCGCCCCATGCGCCGCAATTCATCGAAGCGGACATTCACCATTTGCCTGCGCAACTGCAGGAGCGCTTTGACCTGGCGCTGATCACCATCGGCGTCCTGAACTGGATGCCGGACATCGGCGAATTCTTCCGCCATGTGGCGTGCACGCTGAAGCCGGGTGGGGCGCTGGTGGTGTACGAAACCCACCCGTTCCTGGAAATGTTCGACCCCGAGGCTGCCGATCCTTTTCGCGTGTCCAGCTCATACTTCCGTCGCGAACCGTTCGTGCAGCACGAACCGATCGTCTACGAAGGCAAGGTCGAACAGCCGTCGGCGGCGTCCTACTGGTTTGTCCACACCCTGGGCGACCTCTTCAGCGCCGCCATTGCGGCAGGGCTGCAGATCCGTCACTTCAAGGAGTACCCGCACTCCAATCGCGAAGAACTCTATGACCGCTATCAGCAGCAGGTGGCGCAGTTGCCGTTGTGTTTTACGTGGGTGGTGGTGAAGAGCTGACAGCCGGCCTTTGCTTTGTTGACTGAGTACATATCCGTTTCTGCGGTAACGGCGACTTATGGTTTCGCCCTTACGGCGAGTCCCTTTTGGCAAACGCCGGAGTGCCGGCCCAGCCCAAAAGGAACCAAAAGGTCTCGCCCCGAACGTCCGGCCCCTCGCTAAGGCTCGGGGTTCCTTCGCTCCGGTATTCATCCGGGGGCAT
>NZ_JBFUIC010000443.1:0-2815 GCF_056402075.1 Pseudomonas sp. P4_C3 | reverse complement strand
TGAGCTTGCGCCGAATGCTCAAGCGGTGTGTCTCCACCGTGCGCACGCTGATGTCCAGTTCCCGGGCCATTTCCTTGTTGTTCAACCCTTGCGCCATCTTCGACAGCACCTGGCTTTCCCTCGGGGTCAGTTCGTTGTCGGTGTTCCTGTCGGCGATCAGCCGCTGGGCGATTTCGGCGCTGTAGAAGGTTCCGCCGCTGCTGATGGCCTCGATGGCGGCGATGATTTCACGTGACGGGGCGTTCTTCAGCACGTAGCCGCTGGCGCCGGAGCGCACCGATTCACTGACGTATTCGTAATTGTCGTACATGCTCAGCACCAGCACCTTGAGCGACGGGTATTGGCTGCGCAGCACGCGGGTCAGTTCCAGGCCGTTCATGTCCGGCAGGCTGATGTCGACCAGCAGCAGGTCCGGCTGGCAACGTCCGACCATCTCGATGGCCTCGGCGCCGTTTTCCGCTTCGCCGACCATTTCCAGGGGCGACATCACGGCCAGCAGCGCCTTGATGCCGTCGCGGACCAGGGAGTGATCGTCGACCAGGGCGACGCGGATCGGGGAGGGCAGGTTCATCGCAGCTGTTCACTCTTGTAGTTTTTTGGGGCCGGATCAGCGCTTTGCGCCAGGTTTCATCGGCAGCAGCACGTCTAGTTCGCTTCTGCCCGGCATCGAGATCAAATCGAAGCGTCCGCCAAAATGTTCGACGCGTTCGCGGATGTTACGCAAACCAATGCCGGCCTGACGACGTTCGACCTGGGCGACGTTGAAACCGATACCGTCATCGACCACGGTCAGTCGCACCGATTGTTCGCAGCCGCGCAGGGTAATGGACACGTTCTTCGCCTGCGCATGGCGTTCAATATTGGTCAGGCCTTCCTGGACGATGCGGAACAGTGCAACAGCGGCGCCGTCGACCAGTTGGCAGTCGAATTCATTTTCGTCATAGGTCACGCTCAGCCCGCTGCGCTGCTCGAATTCGGCGGCCAATTGGCCGATGGCCGCTGGCAGGCCAAGGGTGTCGAGCAAGGATGAGCGCAGGTCGTGGGATAGACTGCGGACTTCGCCGATGGCATCGCCCAGGCGCTCGGTGGCTTCTTTTAATGTATTCAAGCCCTTGTCGTTGGCTTGTCCGCGTTCCAGCAGATGGCTGGCCAGTTCGAACTGAAACTTGATCGAAACCAGCACCTGGCTGATGCCGTCGTGCAACTCGCGGGACACCCGTGATCGTTCCTCCTCCTGCAGGCTGACAATGCGCTGGGTCAGGCGCTGCAGTTTCTTGTCTGCCAGTCGATGCTCACTGACATTGAGGGTCATGCCGGTGGCGAACACGAACAGCACCGCGACCAGGGCGACCACGGCAATCGCCATCATGGTCTTGCGGATGCCCATGGCCACTTCGGCACGGGCCTGCTGGGTGGCGCGCTCGACGTCTTCGAGGTAGATGCCGGTGCCGAGCATCCAGCCCCAGCGATCGAGCATCACCACATAGGCGAGTTTGTCGGTCACTTGGCCGGAGGAGGGTTTGTTCCAGGCGTAGCGTTGAAAACCTTCGCCCGATTGCGCACTTTTCAGCAGCGCCTGAATCACCGGCAGGCCGTGGGGGTCTTTCATGTCCCACAGGTATTGGCCCACCAGTTCCGACTGGCGGGCATGCATCAGGCTGCGGCCTTCGTGGTCGTAGACGAAGAAGTAGCCGTTGATGCCGAAGCTGAGCTTGCGCAGTTCTTCCAGCACTTGTTGCTGGGCGTGGGCATCACCGTGGCCGTCGTCGTACAGCGGCTCGATCAGGCTCTGGGCCATTTCCACGTAGTTTTTCAGCTCCGCGCGCTTGCTCGCCAGAATGCTGTCTTCGATCAGTTGCGCCTGTTGGTCGCCCAATTGGCGGTTGAGGGATATCACCAGCGCGCAGATGACGGCAATGGCCAGCACCAGCGGCAGAATCCCGAGGGCGACGATCTTGTGTTTGAGCTGCATGTTGACTCCTGCCCGCGCGAAGGCTCGGGATCATATGCCAAAGAGGCGCCTTGTAGGAGCGAGCTTGCTCGCGACGGTATTCCAGGCGCTGAGTGGCGTCGGCTGTACCTTTTTCGCGAGCAAGCTCGCTCCTACAAGGGGTGGGGCGTGTTCTACGTAGAACTACGTAGACACCACGTACGTAGTAACGCGGATTTATTTGTGGACGCCATGCGCAGATATTGGGCCAGCTCCGCACCGCGGACACAATTATAAAAATTACCGCCGCAGTCACTGGCTGTCGGCAGGAGACACGCTATGCCCCGTCTGGCTAAACACCTCGCCTGGTTTGCCGTGGCTGTCCTGGGAGCGATTGCGCTGAGTGTCGTGGCCCTGCGCCGCGGCGAAGCGATCAACGCCCTGTGGATCGTAGTCGCAGCCGTCGCCATCTACCTTGTTGCCTACCGCTACTACAGCCTGTTCATCGCCAATAAAGTGATGCAGCTCGATCCCAATCGGGCCACTCCGGCTGTGCTCAACAACGATGGTCTGGACTACGTGCCGACCAACAAACACGTACTCTTCGGTCACCACTTTGCGGCCATCGCTGGCGCAGGTCCGCTGGTCGGTCCGGTGCTGGCGGCGCAGATGGGCTACTTGCCCGGCACGCTGTGGCTGATTGCTGGCGTGGTGCTGGCCGGTGCGGTGCAGGACTTCATGGTCCTGTTCATGTCCACCCGCCGCAACGGCCGTTCGCTGGGCGACATGGTCCGTGAGGAAATGGGCCGCATCCCCGGGACCATCGCGCTGTTCGGTTGCTTCCTGATCATGATCATCATCCTCGCGGTGCTGGCGTTGATCGTG
>NZ_JBFUIC010000442.1:0-2835 GCF_056402075.1 Pseudomonas sp. P4_C3 | reverse complement strand
CAGGAACGATCACCACCTATGCCGGGCGGAGGACAGGATCCCGCGACCAACCCGCATATACTAGCGCCCTCATCATGTAGGTAGCGTCGATCCCCCAATGGCGGGTCCACGTTCGAGTCGGTCCGGCTGCACGGTCATCCTTCTGGCCTTCGCAGCGTCGGCCAGGCAGCGCAAATGAGTGAGCAAGGCGTCGCCGGGTTTATGACAGTCTCCACGGATTGGCCGACGACACATTACTGGTCAAGATGTTTCTGGRCAGTAAACGAAACGATTCAACAGGGAGTGAATACATGGAACATGCACCTTGCATCAGCCAGATCGCCACATTGCTGGCTGACCCAAAGCGCAGCGCAATGATGTGGGCCTTGATGGATGGTTCGGCGCGAGCAACCGAAGAGTTGGCATTGCTGGCTGGCCTGTCACCGTCTTCGG
Organism: Pseudomonas sp. P4_C3; assembly: GCF_056402075.1. Taxonomy (NCBI): domain Bacteria; kingdom Pseudomonadati; phylum Pseudomonadota; class Gammaproteobacteria; order Pseudomonadales; family Pseudomonadaceae; genus Pseudomonas; species Pseudomonas sp. P4_C3. Next base: position 2,403 of record NZ_JBFUIC010000442.1, on the reverse strand, counting down.
CCAGTGCACACCTGGGACGTTTGTCCGCTGGAGGTCTGCTCAAGGTTGAAAGCCGCGGCCGCAAACGCTTCTTCCGTCTGGCCGCGCCCGAGGTCGGGGCGGCAATCGAAGCACTGGCCAGCGCGACCTTCGCCAGCGCACCCCAGGGTATTCCGGACGTATTCAAGCGCAATGCGCCTCTCGTCAAACCCCGGGCGGTGCGTTCGTCATTGCTGAGTGCCCGACTGTGCGACGATCACTTGGGGGGCACCCTGTCCGCCGATCTGTATCAGCGACTGCTGGAGGCAGGCTGGATCGAACAGTTTGATCAGCGGGTCACGGTCACGCTCAAGGGCGCGACGGGGTTGGCGGCACGGGGAGTGTTCATCCAGGCGCTGGCCCATCACAACGGCAGGGTTGCCTGCGCATGCCCTGACTGGAGCGAAAGACGCCCGCACATGGGCGGCTCGCTGGGCGCGGCATTGTTGCAGCTGTTCATGCAGTCGGGGTGGTTGAGCCTGCCCAACGATTCCCGAGCCTTGCAGGTGACGGCCTCCGGCCAACGCGAGATCCATCGCTTTGCCCAGGAAACCGAACTGGAAATGGCGCTTTAAAACCTTACCCCAATCTGTAGGAGCTGGTTTGCCAGCGAAGACGGCGCCACATTCAGCATCATGGTTGAGTGGGGGGGCGCCTTCGCTGGCAAGCCAGCTCCTACAGTTGGATTTGCGGTGCTGCCTAGGGTTTCACCAGCCGCGCATCGAGGCTGTTCTGCGCCAGGCGTTTGGCCTGATCCTGAGTCATGCCCAAGTGGGTGTGCAGCGCATGGAAGTTCTCGGTGACATAGCCACCGAAGTACGCCGGGTCATCGGAGTTCACGGTCACTTTTACGCCGCGCTCCAGCATGTCGAGAATGTTGTGCTGTGACATGTGATCGAACACGCAAAGCTTGGTGTTCGACAACGGGCATACGGTCAGCGGGATCTGCTCGTCGATGATTCGCTGCATCAGGCGTTCGTCTTCGATGGCGCGCACGCCATGGTCGATACGCTGGATTTTCAGCAGGTCGATGGCTTCCCAGATGTACTCGGGCGGGCCTTCTTCGCCGGCGTGGGCTACGGTCAGGAAGCCTTCGTGACGGGCGCGGTCGAACACGCGCTGGAACTTGCTCGGCGGGTGGCCCATCTCGGAGCTGTCCAGGCCCACGGCGACGAACGCATCGCGGAACGGCAGCGCCTGGTCAAGGGTTTTCTGCGCTTGGTCTTCGCTCAGATGGCGCAGGAAACTCAGGATCAAACCACTGGTGATACCCAGTTGCTGCTCGCCATCCTTCAGCGCAGCGGCGATACCGTTGAGCACCACTTCGAACGGGATGCCACGGTCGGTATGGGTCTGCGGGTCGAAGAACGGTTCGGTGTGAATCACGTTCTGCTCTTTACAGCGCAGCAGGTACGCCCAGGTCAGGTCATAGAAATCCTGGGACGTGCGCAGCACATCGGCACCCCGGTAATACAGGTCGAGGAACTCCTGCAGGTTGTTGAAGGCATACGCCTTGCGCAAGGTTTCGACGTCGTTCCATGGCAGGGCAATCTTGTTGCGCTCGGCCAGGGCGAACAACAGTTCGGGTTCCAGCGAGCCTTCCAGGTGCAGGTGCAATTCTGCCTTGGGCAGGGCGTTCAGCCAGTCGTACATAATTCTTTTCTCATCAGGTGCAATGGTCGCCATTCTACAGAGGGTTGCCGCAACAATTGGTAAAACCTGACCAGGCGGTTCATCACACCGCTTTCAGTTCCCGTCGATAAGCGTAGGTATCGGCGAAACGCGAGAGCAGGAACTCGGCGCAAGTGGTGGCCGGGAATTACTTCGGCATCTCGGCCTTCATGCCTTCCACGTAGTAATTCATCGACGCCAGTTCCGCCGTGGTAGCGCTTACGCCTGCCGGGATTTTCTCGACTCCCGCCTGATCCTTGATTGGCCCGGTGAACAGTTGCAGCGCACCGCTCTTGATGTCGGCGATGAGCTGCTCGGCTTCGCTCTTCACCGTCGCCGGCACCAGATCGCTGATCGGCAGCTCAACGGTGCCTTCTTTCAAACCGCCCCAGTAGTCCAGGGATTTCCAGTCATGGTCGATCACGCTTTGGGTCGCCTGAATGTAGTGCGGGCCCCAGTCATTGACGATGGAGGTCAGCACCGCTTTCGGTCCGAAGTGCGCCATGTCCGAAGCGTAGCCCACCGCATACACACCGCGACGTTCGGCGGCCTGGATCGGGGCGGGGCTGTCGGTGTGCTGGAACACCACATCCACACCCTGATCGATCAACGCGTTGGCGGCATCCGCTTCCTTGCCCGGATCGAACCATGAGTTGACCCACACCACCTTGATCTCGGTGCCGGGGTTGTACTTGTTCAGGGCCAGCTGGATGG
>NZ_JBFUIC010000441.1:0-2842 GCF_056402075.1 Pseudomonas sp. P4_C3 | reverse complement strand
TTATGGAACTGCCAGCACTTTATTCATGATCATCTACGCCGTCATCCCACCTTCAGGGTGCTGACTGGCGAGCTTTATACCGATGTTTATCGACACTTTATCACCCAATGTTCACAATTCAGTCCAAGGGCCGGCCGTAGAATGAGTGTCGGAGCATTTTATTTTTTTGATGTTGTACTCATTGCCGAGGGCATTCCGTTAATCGATCTGAATCGGTTGCACTAGTGTGACCGCTATCGAGAGCTCCATCTGCTCCAATATATATACGGGTCGTTGGCCACTTAGGACTTATCCTTACGCAATGACTTTTCCCTGAGACAGTCCAGTCGAACTGCATAAAGAAATTATCATCTTTAAAAATATGGCCAGGACCTCCTGTAGATTGGCCAGGGGAGATTCGCCCTCGAAATATATCGTGCTGAGTATTTAGAACAAAACTCAACTTCCCGACCCCCGCCTCTGAGAAATAGACTTTCACCCTCGGCACGGAGACATACCAGACAAAATACATCAGAAGCAATATTGCTAGCGGTCTACCCTTAAACAAAAGCAGCACCATTTACTTGCATTTGTGCCCCCCCCCAACCCGGAGTAAATCGCTAGCATTTCGTTAATCAAACCAATACCGACTTTTAATCTTGACGCATGTTAGGGCTTCACCAAATCCCATTGACACTCTTTCAGCCTATCCACATCTGCACCACTCCCTTTGCGCATATCAATGTTGCCGTCGGCGTCGAGAAAAATATGCATGTTGGGCCACTTCGGTGTGATGCTGATGCAGTGCCAACGCCCGTTCTCGGCTGCCCAAGAAAACTCCATGAAAAATTCGGTATCCGGAAATAGATATCCGTGGTCGCTGGTGGCACCTCCTGGGGACATCCGCCCCCTGTATATCCGGTCTTGAACGTTCCAGGTGTACCGCAATCCGCGCTCGGCATCCTTGGAATAATTGACGGTTGCACTGGGTAGAACATAAACATTCCAGAGGGCCATCAACTGCAGTACCAGCAGTGGCAGCAGCAGTGGTAAAAACGGAATCCATAGCCACCGTAAGTAACGAGATCGGGGGTTATTTACAGACGTGGACACGGACTCCATCTCCCCAGTTCTCTGGTGGAACTGCCAACACCTTATTCATGATCATCTGCGCTGTTATCCCGCCTTCAGGGTGCTGATTGGCGAGCTTTATACCGATGCTTATCGACACTCTATCAGCTACATCATCCCATGATCGCAATTCAGTCCAAGGGCTAGCTGTAGGACGAGGGCCAAGGAGCTCTCTATCCTCTTTGGGCGTTGTTCGTAACTCTTCGGCTTTGCGCAGGGTATCTGAGGCGATTTGCTCGGCCCCTGCTCCGTCTAGCAGTAAGCTTTCTGAAAGTCCACCTATGATTCCGACATAACCGTAGTGGATGTTCGACCAAATGTCGTAGTAGTAGAGATACTTCCCTTGCTTGTGTCGTACCCCGGGAAACAGCTCCCGAAGCTTCGGCTTGTGATCCCACTCCATGTTTTGACCCACTTGTTTAGTCCAGATCGCCATCGCCTCTAGCTTATTCATCAATGCAATTCCGTTGAAATTCGGTGGTCCCGCCAGTCTGGCGTACCAGGGTAACGCCCGAAATTTCCTGGCTTCCGCGCTGCTGTCGTAGCTCATCAGCTCTTTCATTTTCAACACGGACGGATGCTTGATGTTCCTATTCATCTCACCTGCGATGTAGCTGGCAAGCTCTTCCATCTGGTCTGGATGGTTACAGGCTTCGCTTCCACCAAGGTCGCCGGGTGGTGCAGAGATTTTATCTGCCAGCTTCAGATCAACCACATTAGGCTTGGCTGTAAAGCTGTTTTCAGCCGGAGCCGCCGATGAGCCCGCAGCCCTGGTGGCCGGCTGTGCAGGGCTTGCGTTGCTTTGATACGTGGCCGTCATTACGGAGGGGATCAGTCGAGCTTTACAGGGGCAATTGCTGTAACTGTCCAGCGTACCAGCCATGGGTTTTCCATGACTGATCATGTACGAAATGCCACCGACGATCCGATACGTCTTCCCGTCTTTTCCACAGGTGACCCGATCACCATCGCAGGCGTGGGCAACGCCATACATCATGATCCGGGTGTCACCATCCAGAACTTTGCCACCACAGGTGGTTCGGTCATTCAGACCGATGAAATGTCCTTMTTTCATTGAATTTCTTCTCCGTTACTTCCGGCCGAGTCCAGAAAGTTTTCGACCATCAGCTGCGTGAGCATTTAAGCAACGCAGCACTGAGACAGCCTTGGGCAGCGCCAGACTTCGTCACTCAGTCCGCGACCGATGACAAAAAATCCTCGCCCATCGACACACCTTCGCGCGCAATAAACACGTAGCCGCCTTGCGGTGTATTGATGATTTCGTCGCCATTGCTGAGCATGCTGCCGACCAGCGCCACATCATTGTTGTCTTGCCCTGCGCCGGTGATGATTTGCGCTGTACTGCCATCGGCATACAGGACGTAGTCGCCTGTTCGCGCTACGCGCACCGACCGTCCATTTTCCAACTTGAACTCCAGCGGCCCTGTCCCTTGCTGGATCACCCCGCCGTTACGGGTCTGGCTGCCCTCGGTTGCGCACCGGAAGATGGCGATAGCAGGATGAGTGTCGATGTAAGCCTGCTGTTGACGCACAACCACTTGGGCGTGCTCATGGAATTGCGCAATTTGCTGCTCAGTGAAGTGTGGATTGTCCAGACTGCGCAGATACTCTGGGGAAACATCGTTGGTATACAAAGGTTGCAAGGGTGCATTCATTTCAAAATCCTTATCCTTGGTAGGGTGTTCAGAAATAATGCGGCGGACGCTAACAG
>NZ_JBFUIC010000440.1:0-2844 GCF_056402075.1 Pseudomonas sp. P4_C3 | reverse complement strand
GGCCAGTGAGCCAAGCCCGCCGACGATACCTAGTTTGCGAGCAAACGATGACCCGCTGGACGGCTTCGATTTACCTTTCATGTTTAGGTTCTCACGCGGTGGCTACAGTATGAATTGGGAGCGGAGACTCAGTGCCGGGCGCGTCTTCAGCCTCTTCATGTGGTTCTGATTTGGCAACCACAGCCGTCGCGATGCTATTGCCAACCACGTTGGTGGCAGTCCTGGCCATATCAAGGAATTGGTCAATGCCAAGGATCAACAAGATGCCGGCTTCGGGGAGGTTGAACATGGGTAATGTCGCCGCCACCACAACCACCGATGCTCGAGCTACACCCGCCATGCCCTTGCTGGTGATCATCAGCGTCAGCAATATGAGCAGTTGCTGTGTGAAGCTCAGGTCGACGTTGTAGGCCTGAGCAATGAACATGATGGCGAACGCTTGATACATCATTGAACCATCAAGGTTGAATGAGTACCCCAACGGTAGAACGAAGCTGGATACGCGTTTCGGCGCACCAAATTTCTCCAGTGCCTCCATGGTTTTCGGATATGCGGACTCGCTACTGGCAGTGGAAAATGCCAACAGAACAGGTTCGCGGATGAGCTTGCCCAAGGTAAACACTGAGCGGCCCAGGAACATATAGCCGGCAGCGAACAACACGCACCACAGAATCACAATGCCCAGGTAGAACTCGGCAATCAGTTTTCCGTAATCGACTATCAAGCCAAGACCTTGAGTGGTGATCGCCGAGGCGATGGCTGCGAAAACGCCGATTGGCGCGAAGGCCATGACGAAGTCCGTGACCTTGAACATCACCTTGGCCAGCTCTTCGATGCCATCGACAATCGTTGTGTAACCCGCTCGCTTCACACCAGCGAGGGCAAACCCGAAGAACAACGAGAACACCACGATTTGCAGGATTTCGTTGTTGGCCATTGCTTCAGCAATGCTGCGGGGAAACACGTGACTGATGAAAACCTTGAGGCTGAAATCCCCGGTGTTCACCACGGGGCTCGCCGCATGCTGGACGACCTCCATGTTCAGTCCCGCACCGGGTTGGAACAGGTTGACCAGGCCCATGCCGATTGCCAGCGAGATCACCGAAGCGGTGACGAACCAGGCCATGGCTCTTAGGCCAATCCGGCCAACGGAGCGGGAGTTACCCATACTCGCGATGCCGCCGACCAAGGTGGCGAACACGAGAGGCGCGATGATCATCTTGATCATGCGTAAAAATATGTCGGTGACCATCGAGAAGTAAGACGCGATCTCTTTGGCGCTTTGTTCGCTCCCTGCGAAATGGTGGCACGCCCAACCGACAAGCACGCCCAAGGCGATGCCAATTGCGATCCGACGCGGAAGTTTATTTTTCTTCACGGAGCTTTCCTCAAGTGGTTTTTTTGCTTTTTTTACTTGGCAGGAGACAAGTGTCATTCGGTCGAAGCTCTGTGGCCTCGCTCCAACGTTTTCGATTCTAGGGTTGGATTTGGAAGGGCGTGATGAGTAATCCCGATAGCCTCATGCGCTTTTGGAATAGTTTTCGAAACTGCTGCTTCGCCCTGACTGGTGCGCAGTACACTGCTCATTCGGGGCATGAGGTGTCGGTATGCAAATCAAATGGCTGGATGATCTTCTGGCGGTCGCGGAGTGGAAGAATTTTTCTCGGGCTGCGCAGGTTCGCTGTGTGACCCAGTCGGCTTTGTCGAGGCGTATAAAGTCACTAGARGAATGGGTAGGTGCAGAGTTGGTGGATCGTGGCACCTATCCTGTCCAACTGACCTCTGCTGGCCGCACATTTTGTGAAGAAAGCCGCGAGGCATTGGCGGGGCTAATGAGGCTGCGCTCAAGCCTTCGCGAGGTAGAGCGGATGCCAGGGCGATCCATCCAGGTCACTGCCGGCCACAGTCTGTCGATGACATTCCTGCCGAAATGGCTGAAGCAATTTCAGCAGCACAATGAGCAATTCAATGCGCGGGTCGTTGCCGCCAACATCCACGACGCGGTCATATCTCTGGAGGAGGGGAGTTGTGATCTGATGATCGTCTACCACCATCCCCTGGCACCCATACTTCTCGATTCGGAAAAGTTCGGGAGTTTGACCTTGGGTCATGACGCGTTTATTCCTGTGTGCGCACCTGACAGCGATGGGAATCCGCTGTATCCCTTACCGGGCACCTCCAGCAAAACAGTTCCTCACCTCGCTTATACAGCTACGACTTTTCTAGGTCGTGTTGCCGACATCGTCATAAAGAATGGCCCGACTGCATGCATGCTGGAGCGCTGCTACGAGGCGGATATGACAATGCTGCTGATGCGAATGGCAGTCGAGGGTTATGGGGTGGCATGGTTGCCACAAAGCGCTGTCTTTGACGAGCTTCAACGAGGTCAGTTGGTGAAAGCGGGTGGTGATGAATGGAGCACGCGACTGGAGATACGCTCCTACTGCTCTATCACCAATGAGAACCCTACGATGCGCAGCTTATGGAAAACCCTCGAAGGCGCTTCCCGCGATCTCCAGGGCAAAACAGCCAGTTGATCGAAGCTCGAAGGCTCGAAAAACATCCCTCAAGTATGGGTAATGACATCTGTGCATCGGGTCATTCTGAAACGTCATCACCCCCTATTTTTTGGTACTTCACGGAATCCCGGGGAACACCGACACCTGTAGAAGCTGCGGTGCGGCGATCCGACTTGCCGGCGATGGCGACCTTACGGCCGACCATTTTCTTCCTGGTGTACATATTCATTGCTGCGGTAACGGCCACTTAGGGTTCCGCCCTTACGGMGGGTCACTTGGAAAAGCGGAACGCCGCCCGGCCCCAAGTAACCAAGGGCTCTTGCCC
>NZ_JBFUIC010000439.1:0-2844 GCF_056402075.1 Pseudomonas sp. P4_C3 | reverse complement strand
CTTCAACGGCCTCGGAAACCCTGCTGACCCTCAACGGCAACGTGTTGATCAACGACGTGCAAGGCGCCGATCGGGTAGCGCTCGGAGAAAACGCCGGCCCCATCACCCCCGGCACTTTCACCGGCACCTACGGCACTTTGGTACTGAATGCCAACGGCACCTACACCTACACCCTCAACACCAGCGATGCGGATTTCATAGCCCTGCATGGCGGTGGCAACGGCACCGAAACCTTCAGCTACACCCTCACCGATGCAGACGGCGACAGCAGCACGGCGAACCTGGTGCTGCAGATCCACAACAACGATGACTCGATCACGATTGGCGGTTTGAATGTTGAGGGTGGCGAACTCACTGTATTCGAGAAAAATCTCAGCGACGGCAGCAGCCCAGACGCACCAGCCTTGACCCAGAACGGCACCTTTACCGTCACCGCGCTGGACGGTGTCACGACCCTGACCGTCGGTGGTATCGCCGTGGTCACCGGTGGCGTGGCCGCCGCCTTCCCGCAATCGATCACCACCCCGCTGGGCAGCACCCTGACCATCACCGGGTTCAATGCCGCGACCGGTGTCGTGAGCTACAGCTATACCCTCAAYGATAACGAAGCSCACCCRACSGSCAACGGCGCCAACACCCTGCCTGAGCAGTTCGCCGTSACCGTGGTCGACGACAACGGCACCACCGCGACCGGTTCGCTGGACGTGAACATTGTCGACGACCTGCCAAAAGGCGTGTACGACAGCAATGCKTCAACSGCYTCGGAAACCCTGCTGACCCTCAACGGCAACGTGCTGAGCAACGACGTGCAAGGCGCTGACCGGGTAGTGGTCGGAGAAAACGCCGGCCCGATCACCCCCGGTACGTTCACCGGTACCTACGGCACCCTGGTACTCAACGCCAATGGCACTTACACCTACACCCTCAACACCAGCGATGCCGATTTCAAAGCCCTGCATGGCGGCGGCGACGGCAGCGAAACTTTCACCTACACCATCACCGACTCCGACGGCGACAGCACCACCGCCAACCTGGTGCTCAACGTCTACAACAACGACAATCCGGTGACCCTCAACGGCCTCAACGTGTATGGCGGTGAGCTGACGGTTTATGAAAAAAATCTCGGCGACGGCAGCAGCCCGGACGTACCAGCCCTGACCCAGAACGGCACCTTCACCGTCACCGCCCTGGACGGCGTCACGAGCCTGACCGTCGGCGGTATCGCCTTGGTCACCGGTGGTGTGGCCACCGGCTTCCCGCAGTCGATCAGCACACCACTGGGCAGCACCCTGACCATCACCGGGTTCAATGCGGCGACCGGTGTCGTGAGCTACAGCTACACCCTCAATGATAACGAAGCGCACCCGACGGCCAACGGCGCCAACACCCTGCCTGAGCAGTTCGCCGTGACCGTGGTCGACGACAACGGCACCACCGCGACTGGTTCGCTGGACGTCAACATCGTCGACGACCTGCCAAAAGGCGTGTACGACAGCAATACTTCAACGGCTTCGGAAACCCTGTTGACCCTCAACGGCAACGTATTGAGCAACGACGTGCAAGGCGCCGACCGCGTGACGCTCGGTGAAAACACCGGCCCGATCACCCCTGGCACTTTCACCGGGACTTACGGCACCCTGGTGCTGAATGCCAACGGCACTTACACCTACACCCTCAACACCAGTGATGCCGACTTCAAGGCATTGCACGGCGGTGGCGACGGCACCGAAACCTTCACCTACACCCTCACCGATTCGGACGGTGACAGCAGCACCGCCAACCTGGTGTTGAACGTCTACAACAACGACGATCCGGTGGACCTCAACGGCCTCAACGTGTATGGCGGCGAGCTGACGGTTTACGAGAAAAATCTCAGCGACGGCAGCAGCCCCAACACGCCGGCCCTGACCCAGAGCGGCACCTTCACCGTGACCGCGCTCGATGGCCTGCAGACCCTGACCGTCGGCGGCATCACGGTCGTCAGCGGTGGTGTGGCCGCTGGCTTCCCGCAAACGGCGGTCACGCCACTGGGCAGCACCCTGACCATCACCGGGTTTAACGCGGCCACCGGCGTGATCAGCTACAGCTACACGCTGAACGATAACGAAGCCCATCCGAGTGCCGACGGCGCCAACAGCCTCACCGAGAACTTCARCGTCGTRGCCACCGATACCGATGGCGACAGTGCGACCGGGCAGATCAACGTCAAYATCGTCGACGACCTGCCAAAAGSCRTGTACGACAGCAATGCKTCRACCGCCTCGGAAACCCTGCTGACSCTCAACGGCAACGTRCTGASCAAYGAYGTGCAAGGCGCTGACCGMGTRACGGTCGGTGAAAACGCCGGACCGATCACCCCCGGCACTTTCACCGGGACTTACGGCACTCTGGCGCTGAATGCCAACGGCACCTACACCTACACGCTGAACCCCAACGATGCGGACTTCAAAGCCCTGCAGGGCGGTGGCAACGGCACCGAAACCTTYASCTACACCATCACCGATTCGGACGGTGACAGCAGCACGGCGAACCTGGTGCTGCAGATCCACAACAACGATGACTCGGTCACGATTGGCGGTCTGAATGTTGAGGGCGGCGAACTCACCGTCTTCGAGAAAAACCTCAGCGACGGCAGCAGCCCGGACGCACCGGCGCTGACCCAGTACGGCACCTTCAYCGTGACCGCGCTGGACGGCGTCACGAGCCTGACCGTTGGYGGCATCGCCGTGGTCAGCGGTGGTGTGGCCGCCGGCTTCCCGCAATCGATCACCACCCCGTTGGGCAGCACCCTGACCATCACCGGGTTCAATGCCGCGACCGGTGTCGTGAGCTACAGCTATACCC
>NZ_JBFUIC010000438.1:0-2848 GCF_056402075.1 Pseudomonas sp. P4_C3 | reverse complement strand
CTGTTGCGCAACGTTCTGAAGGATCGTCGCTGGCTGCGCCTGTTCAATTGGGGCATGGCCGCGCTGCTCGTGGGTTCGCTGTATCCGCTGTTGCTCGAAAGCTTTAGCTGACGCATTGCTTCAACCGCTTGCCCGATGCCTGTTAAGCTGACTTTTCAGGAGCGTTCCTACGCACTTTTAAATGAAGTAATTCTTCTTTAACGGCATCCGATCAGGTATTGGTAGCGTTCTGAAAACAGCGCGCAGCTCACAAGGCTGCGCTTTGCCGTTTGCAGTCACGAGCTTCCTGATCCCGGAACACGCTCTGCGAGTCTTTTATGAATAAACGTCCGTTGTATTTCGATTACGCCGCCACCACGCCGGTGGATGAGCGGGTCATCAAGGTGATGGTCGAGTGTCTGGGCTTTACCGGCAATTTCGGCAACCCGGCCTCCAGCTCCCACGTCTTCGGCCAGCAGGCCCGGCAATCGGTCGAACAGGCGCGATGCCAGGTCGCCGAACTGGTCGGCGCGACGCCCGGGCAGATCGTCTGGACCTCCGGCGCCACCGAATCCAACAACCTCGCGCTCAAAGGCGTGGCCCAGGCCCGCGGCACTGGCGGCGGTCATATCATCACCAGCCAGATCGAACACAAGGCCATTCTCGATACCGCCAGGCAACTGCAGGAGGCCGGCGTAGCCGTGACCTATCTGGTGCCGGACGCCGAGGGCCTGATCACCGCGCAAGCGGTCAGCGAAGCCATGCGCGAGGACACCTTCCTGGTGTCGCTGATGCTGGTCAACAACGAACTGGGCACCCTCAACGACATTCCCGCCATCGGTCAGGTCGTGCGTGATCGCGGGGCGTTGTTCCATGTCGACGCCGCACAGGGCGCGGGCAAAGTGGCGATCGATCTCGGGCAGTGGCCGGTGGACCTGATGTCGTTTTCCGCGCACAAGCTCTATGGCCCCAAAGGCATTGGTGCGTTGTACGTCGGTCCGCGTGCACAACAGCGTTTGCAGGCGCAGATCCATGGCGGCGGGCATGAGGGCGGTTTGCGTTCCGGCACGCTGGCGACCCATCAGATCGTGGCCATGGGCGCAGCCTTTGCACTGGCGGCGGCTGCGTTCGATGAAGAGAAAGCCACCATCGTGCGTTTGCGTGAACGCTTGCTCGAGCAATTGCAAAGTGTTCCCGGCGTGCGCCTGAACGGCAGCCCGACCCGGCGCATTCCCCATACCCTGAGCCTGACCTTCAGCGAAGGCGAGTTCAACCCGGCGGCGTTGCTGGCCTCGATCGCGTTTTCCGCGACCTCGGCCTGCAATTCCGCGAGCAATACCCCATCCCATGTACTGCTGGCCCTGGGGCATGATGCCCGTTCGGCCAGTCGCACCATCCGCTTGAGCCTCGGGCGTTTCACCACCGAGCAGGACATCGACCAGGCGGTTCAACTGATCAAGGCAGCCTGCGCCAGTGCTCCGGCATTCTGGCAATAAGGCGACGAAGCGCCGGCGCTGATCGGCACCCAACAATAATGATGAAGTGGTTAGCAGGAGACACGATGAATACGCAGCTTTCGATCAATGGATCGGTGCCTCAGCGCCTGGCGCAAACCCGCGAATTGATGAGCCGGGAGGGCATTCACGCCTTGCTGGTGCCGTCGGCCGACCCGCACTTGTCCGAATACCTGCCGGGCTACTGGCAGGGGCGTCAGTGGTTGTCGGGTTTCCATGGTTCGGTCGGCACCCTGATCGTGACCCCGGATTTTGCCGGCGTCTGGGCCGACAGCCGTTATTGGGAGCAGGCGACCAAGGAGCTCAAGGGCAGCGGCATTGATCTGGTCAAGCTGCAACCGGGTCAGCCCGGGCCACTGGAATGGCTGGCCGAGCAAACCCCCGAGGGGGGCGTTGTCGCGGTCGATGGCGCGGTCATGGCCGTGGCTTCGGCACGGACCCTGGGCAGCAAACTTGAAGAGCGTGGCGCCCGTCTGCGCACCGACATCGACCTGCTGAGCGGAGTCTGGAACGACCGCCCTGTCCTGCCGAACGAACCGATCTATCAGCACTTGCCACCACAGGCGACCGTCAGCCGTGGCGAAAAACTCGCCAAACTGCGTGAAACCCTTCAGGCGCGGGGGGCCGACTGGCATTTCATCGCCACCCTGGATGACATCGCCTGGCTGTTCAACCTGCGTGGCGGCGACGTGTCGTTCAACCCGGTGTTTGTTTCATTCGCCTTGATCAATCAGCAACAGGCCACGCTGTTCGTTGCCTTGAGCAAAGTCAGCGCCGAGTTGCGCGCCATCCTCGAACAGGACGGCGTGACCTTGCGCGATTACAGCGAAGTCTCTGCCGCACTGCGTGCCGTACCGAGCGGTGCGAGCCTGCAAGTCGACCCGGCGCGGGTCACGGCGGGGTTGCTGGACAACCTCGACAGCGGAGTGAGGCTGATCGAAGGCCTGAACCCGACGACCCTGGCCAAATCGCAAAAAAGCCTGGCCGATGCCGARCACATCCGTCAGGCCATGGAACAGGACGGCGCAGCGCTGTGCGAATTCTTCGCCTGGCTGGACTTGGCGCTGGGGCGCGAGCGCATCACCGAACTGACCATCGACGAAAAACTCACCGCCGCCCGTGAGCGCCGTCCGGATTATGTGTCGCTGAGTTTCAACACCATCGCCGCGTTCAACGCCAATGGCGCGATGCCGCACTACCACGCCACCGAAGAGGAACACGCGGTGATCGAAGGGGACGGCCTGCTGCTGATCGACTCCGGCGGCCAGTACCTGGGCGGCACCACTGACATCACGCGGATGGTTGCGGTGGGCACACCGACCGATGAGCAAAAGCGCGATTGCACCCGCGTGCTC
>NZ_JBFUIC010000437.1:0-2860 GCF_056402075.1 Pseudomonas sp. P4_C3 | reverse complement strand
CGATCATGCAGTCGATTCACCACGCTTGCGTGCATTACGGCGAAGAGGACGGTCGGGTCAATTACGTCAAGGGGGCGAACATCGCCGGCTTCGTGAAGGTCGCCGATGCGATGCTGGCCCAAGGCGTCGTCTAAGTCGGTTCGATGCGAATCACTTCAATCATTTGATCCCCGGCGGGGCGCTGCCACAGTACTTCGTCGTTGAGTTGTGCGCCGAGCAGCGCCCGGCCCAGCGGTGAACCCCAATTGATCAGGCCGTGGGCGGCATCGGCCTGATCTTCGCCCACCAGTTGTACCCGGCGCTCGGTGGCGTGTTCATCGGCGTAGGTCACCCAACTGCCGATTTGCACTTTCTGGGTCGAGGTCGCGGCGGGTACCACCTGAGCGCTGCCCAGGCGCTGTTTGAAATAACGCAGATCACGTTCGAGATCGGCCAGGCGCTGTTTGTCCGCCTGCTCACCTTTTGCCGATTGCTCGGCATGCAGGGTTTGCAGTTCGGCGACTTTGCCCTGTAACAGCTTCAGGCCTTGCGGCGTGACGTAATTGGGCTGCGCGCTGACCTGCCGTTCGACAGGCTGATCGGCTTGCGCGCTGGCGTTATCTTCATTGACGAAGGCACGGCTCATGGAGTTCTCCCGGTATAGGGTTTGGGTCATGGTCGCAGGCATCTGGTTTCACTGGATGTCTGAAAGCGACTTACGGCGAGCGATAGGCCCGGGCGGCATCCTGATTTTTCTGTTGCTGTCAGGCCTTGCCCCATTCTTCCTGATGACTGTTGCGCTCATCCACCGCGCTCCACGACCACGCAACGCCGCATCTCGGAACCCCGGCCCCCTGGGGTCTATAAGGAAAGTCTAGAAGCTGGCTCGCGAGGATGGTGTGCGCGGGCGGTGAAAAATCCATTCCCTTGTGGGAGTAGCGTGTCAGGTCAGTAGTGATACCACTTCAGCTCAAGCATCACTTCGTTCTCGGCCGTCGCCAAATGGCTGAACTCACGCTGGGCGCTCAAGCGCAGACCGAGATTGCGGGATATTTCCCATTGCTGATTCAGGCTCAGGTTACGACGCACTTCGCCATTGGTGAAAAAATCACCCTTGGCTTCCAGGCTCAAGTTGCCCAGCGGGTTTTTCCACAGCACGCCACTGTTGAAACCAACGGCCGGCGCGATGAATGCGGCGAAGTCGTTGTTGTGTTCGATACGCACGGTGCCCAGGGCAAAACCGAGCAGATCGTCGCCCAATTGCCAGGTTCCACCGCCACCGCCGTTGACGTGGCTGACCAGGGTTTGGTCATCATGCTTGCCTGGCACCCGCTCCAGACCACCGGTGACTTGCCATGACAGCGGTTGCAGCAACTCGTTACGCGGGGTCAGGGAACGAATGGTCGCCAGGTCCAGTCGCTGCACTTGCCAGTCATTGCCTTCGTACTGGCGCAGTTTCAATTGCAGGATTTCGATCTGCGCGCCAAGGGGAAAGCTTTCGCTGTTGTCATTGAGGTCGTGATAAGCCATGCGCAAGCCGTACTCGCCAAAGGCTTTATCGCCACGGGTACCGAGGCCGAGTTGCCAGGTACGGGACTCGTGACCGTCTTCAGGCAGGCCGGGTTGCGGGATATCCAGCTCCGGCGCCGGGTTCTGGTTGATTGCCCGCAGCAGTTCGAAGCTGCGCTGGGCGCGCGCCGGGTCGCGCTCCCGGCCATTGGCGCGGTAGCGTTCCAGACGATAGGCCGCATCGATGATCAGCGCTTGGCGGTCGCGGGGTTGTGCCTTGAACGCCGGGTCCTGCAATTGGTTCTGATCGGCGCTGACGTTCAGTACCCATTGCTGCTCTTCAGGGGTCAACGGTTCGGCGCGACTGAGCAACTCGCGTTCCCGGGACGGACGATACTGGATGGATTCCACCAGCCCGGCATTTTTCACGGCTTTGACGGTGTCGGTCGGGATGGCGGTGAGTGGAAACTGCTCGGTCAGGCGCAGGCTCGGGCGGGCCACTTGCAGCAGTTCCAGCAAGCGGTACGAGCAGTTCTCGTCAAAGAAGAAATAGTCGAACTTGATCTGCTTCAGCTCCCAGACGTGCTCGACCATGCGCGCGGTTTCCTGCTGGGTCAGGTTCAGTCGGTATTCCCACAGGTCGCGGTTTTCCAGGCTGCGGTATTCCGAGAGTTTTTCCTGGTAGGGCACCAGCGCGAACAGGCCGGGATAGCCGCCCATCAGGCCTTTCCAGGCATAGAGGATGCTGTTGTCCGAGCCCTCGATGTAGGCGCCGAAGTTGATCGCGTAACTGAGCAGCGAAGTCTTGTCGCTCTTCACTTCGGCCTGATCGATGCGCAGCAGGGTGTGGCCAAACATCGAGGATGGACTGTTCAGGTACGCCGCCGGGAAGATCATCACCGCGCTGTCGGGCGAGACGTCCTTGAACCATTGCTTGAATTCGGCGCAGGCCGGCGTCGGCAGGCCGGTCAGGCCGAGCTGCTCTTCGAGCCAGCGGGTGCGGGCCGGGTAGACGCATTGTGCGTGCTGTTCACCGGTACTGGCCGGGGCGTACAAGGCTTGTACGGTAGCAGCCAATTCATTGTCCGGGTGTTCATTGCCATCGGCGGCGAGGAAGAATTTCGGGTCGCTGACATAGCTGCGCCAGCCACCGAGCTTGGCGGTTTCGTAATGGCCCAGGGATATCCAGAAAGGGTCGTTGGCCAGTTGCTGCAAACGTTGTGGGTCGATGTGAGGCGCGGCGGACAGCGGGGCGCAGGCACACAGCGCCAGCCAGGCAAGGCGTTTGAGCATAGATGGCAACTTAAGTCGAAAAAACAAAGGCCGTTTGCCCGTAGGAGCTGGCTTGTCGGGTCGCCGCATCGCAGCGAAG
>NZ_JBFUIC010000436.1:0-2866 GCF_056402075.1 Pseudomonas sp. P4_C3 | reverse complement strand
AGACAACCATGGAACATGCATATCCGCAAGACGGTGGCCCGGCCGTGTCCGCTGAACAGCTTGAAGACACAATTCAAAATCCGATTCTCGAAAACCCGCAGTTTCGTGCATTGGTAAAACAGCGACGAATATTTTCGTGGAGCATGACTGCTCTCATGCTGGCGGTATATTTCGGCTTTATTCTTTCGCTGGCCTTTATTCCTGCCCGCTTGGGTACACCTATCACCGAAGGTCAACCCATGACGTGGGGCGTGCCGATTGGCTTCGCAATGCTCGCTTTTACGGTTCTTCTCGTTGCTGTCTACGTATGGCGCACTAACACCTGCTACGACCCAAAAATAAAAACAATCATCAGGAGCTTCAAAAAATGAAGCGTCTTCTTATTACCTTCTCGGCCATCCTTACTTCGGCAACTGTATACGCGAGCGATGTCCCTGCCGCGGTGCCCAAACATAACCCCATTGCCATAGGCATGTTCCTGGCGTTCGTCGTATTCACTCTATTTGTCACACGATGGGCCGCGCGTAAAAACAATTGTGTTGCCGATCACTATGCGGCAGGCGGCAAAATTACCGGTTTCCAGAATGGTTGGGCCATCGCCGGAGACTACATGTCCGCAGCGTCGTTACTGGGCATCTCCGCCCTGGTTTTTACCAGTGGCTTCGACGGGCTGATCTACTCAATCGGCTTTCTTGCAAGCTGGCCGATCATTCTGTTCCTGATCGCGGAGCCATTGCGCAACCTTGGGCGCTACACCCTGGCGGACGTTCTGTCCTACAGGTTGAAGCAGAGACCCATACGGGCTTTTGCGGCGTCCAGCTCTATCGTGATCGTGCTGCTTTACCTGGTCTCTCAACTGGTAGGCGCTGGAAAACTGGTGGAACTGCTGTTCGGCTTTGATTACACCGCGGCTGTACTGCTCGTCGGTACGCTGATGGTCATCTATGTGTTCTTTGGCGGAATGCTGGCAACTACCTGGATTCAGATCATCAAGGCAGTGTTACTGCTGACCGGATGTGTTTTCATGGCTCTCATGGTGTTATCCGAGTTCGGATTCAGCCTGAACCAATTGTTCGCTCAAGCCACTCAGGTTCATCCATCCCATGGGGCAATCATGAGCCCCGGAGGTTTGATTACCGACCCAGTATCCGCCATCTCCCTGGGGTTGGCACTGGTCTTCGGTACGGCGGGTCTTCCACATATTCTCATGCGTTTTTTCACCGTCGGTGACGTTAAAGCCGCGCGCCAAAGCATTCTTTATGCCTCCGGTCTTGTCGGCATAGGGTATGCGCTGATTGTCATCATTGGCTTTGGCACCATCGCCCTGGTTGCGAGCAATCCTGCCTATCACGATGCATCAGGTGGAATATTGGGTGGCGTTAACATGGTTGCCATTCACCTCGCCCATAACGTCGGCGGTAATGTCTTCCTGGGATTCATGTGTGCGGTATCGTTCTCGACGATATTGGCGGTAGTGGCAGGGTTGACCCTGGCTGGCTCGTCAGCTGTTTCTCATGATCTCTATGCACATGCTTTGCGCCGCGGCACCGCCAGCGACCGTGACGAAATGCGCGTCTCTCGTGTTACGACCATCGTACTGGGTGTGTTGTCGATCATCCTGGCGATTGCATTTGAAAAGCAAAACATCGCCTTTATTGTGAGCTTAACGTTCTCCATCGCCGCAAGTTCCAACTTTCCGGTACTGTTGTTATCGATCTACTGGAAAGGCTTGACGACCCGTGGCGCCGTAATTGGCGGATCGTTGGGGCTGGTATCGGCAATCACCCTGTGCATTCTCAGTCCAACCGTTTGGGTCAAGATCCTTCATCATCAGCAAGCCTGGTTCCCTTATGAATATCCGGCCCTGTTTTCAATGGCCGTAGCATTCATCGGTATTTTCTGGTTTTCCATTACCGATCGCTCCGCCAGTGCCATCAGTGAGCGCAATCGATTCGAAAATCAGTTGGTCGACTCTGAACTGGGTACGCCGGCAACATGGAAGGCTCAACTCAAAGCTGATTGATCCATGTAGTGGCTGCCTGCAATAAATAATTTATGAATAACAGCGCTCATACTCCGTGCGCTGTTTGGAAATTTGTGCCTGAAAAATCGCTGAATAGTTAATACAAAAATAATAACCTCAACTTTGGTGCGCATAAATGAAATGTTCTTTTACCGTTGCGGCTGCCATGTGTGTATTGGCGCAGCAAGCCCATTCGGCTGGTTTCATTGATGATAGTAAGGCTGCGCTTAAACTGCGTAATTACTATATCAACAGCGATTATCGTGACTCTGCAACACCCGCGCAGAAAGCCGCCAATCAAAGTTATCAAGCGGAATGGGGACAGGCTTTCCAGCTGGAATTCATCTCCGGATACACCCAAGGCCCTGTAGGGTTCGGTGTCGATGCTTTAGGCATGTTGGGCGTAAAGCTCGATTCAAGCGCCGGCAAACATGGCAATCCAACGGGTACCAACTTCGGTGGTGTGGTGTTTCCAAGCGACGGCAACCATGCGGTTGACGATTTTTCCAGCCTGGGATTGACCGGGAAAGTGAAGATATCCAAGACCGAGTTGAAGCTTGGTACTCTGGTCCCGAAACTGCCGGTTATCTTCAGTAATGACGGGCGTTTGCTGCCGCAAACCTGGCAAGGAACCCAGGTTACCTCCGCGGACATCAAGGATCTGACCCTGGTAGGAGGGCAAATTGACGGGGTCAAGGGCCGGAACTCCAGCAATAACGAAAACATGTCAATCGCGGGTGCCAACAATCCTGTCACCGGTCGCTTCAGCAATAAATTCATTTATGCGGGTGGCGATTACAAACTGACCAAAGATCTGACCTTGCAATATTATTACGGCAACCT
>NZ_JBFUIC010000435.1:0-2878 GCF_056402075.1 Pseudomonas sp. P4_C3 | reverse complement strand
CCAGCGGCTGGAGCGCGATTTTCACCTGCGCCTGGATCCGGCCTTGGCGATTGCCCCTGTCGCGTTCATCCGCTCGGCCGAGGGGCCTTTGTTGATCGATCCCGCGTCTGGGGTGCCGCTGACTGATTTGATCAGTGACACAGGGCTGCCACTGGCGCGCTTGTTGACCATCGCCGTAGCCGCGGCCAACGCGTTGGCGAGCGTCCAGAAGATGGGTGTGCGACATGCCAGTCTGCTACCCCACCACTTGGTGGTGGATGCTGCCGACTCGGTCAGACTGCTGAATTTTCACCGCCATGCCGGGGAGGCGCCCGCGGTTGAACTGCCCGGCCTGGAACAATGGCCTTATCTGGCCCCCGAGCAGGTCCGACGCGATGCCGTCAGTTTTGATGCGCGCAGTGATATCTATGCGCTGACCACAATTCTTTATCAGGCACTGACCGGCCGACTGCCGCTCACCGCCCGCGACCCGTCCCAATGGCTGCACGTGCACGCGGCTGTCCAGCCGCAATCACCGGCGATTCATGTCACCGATCTACCGGAAGGCATCTGCCGAGTACTGCTCAAAGGCCTGGCGAAAGAACCGGGCACCCGCTACCAGAGTGCCGAATCAATGGCCGCGGATCTGGCCTGGTGTCAACAGCAGTGGCTGGAGCATGAGCATATCRACGCGTTCCGCCTGGGCGCTTTCGATGCGTTGCCTTCCTTGGCCTGCAGCGATGTACTGTTTGGTCGAGAGGCCGAACGTACGCAGTTGGTCGAGCTGATGCATCAGGTGGGCGGCGATGGCATTGCCCGGGTTCTGCTGGTCGGTGGCGCGCCGGGCGCCGGCAAGTCGACGCTGATCCATCAGGGTGTCCGGCCCCTGGCCCCCGGCTACTGGGCCAGCGGCAAGAGTAATCTGCTGCAGCAGGAAATTCCATTTGCACCCTTGGCAGAAATCTTCAAGTCGCTGATGACCCAGTTGCTGGGCAAGCCGGCTCTGGAGTTGCAGACGCTGGGTGAGCAACTGGTCGAACGGCTTAAGGGGCGGGGCAGGCTTCTGGTGGAGCTGGCGCCCGAGGCTGAGCTGGTCATCGGGGTCACGCCTGAGCTGCCGAACATGCCGGCCCGACATGCGCTCGATCGCGCCAACCGGACCCTGCTCGATGTATTGGAAGTCTTCGCTCAGCCGGGACGCCCCCTGGTGCTGTTCGTGGATGACGTGCAATGGGCGGACGATTCGACGCTGTCGTTTTTACAGGCCTTCGTCGCCCGGCGGCCCCGGCATCTGGTGTTGATCCTGGCGTATCGCGAGGCCGAGTCGCAAGCCCTCGAGCGCGAGGGGGGAGTGCTGGAGGTGCTGGGTCGCGAGCAATCGTTGCCCTGTGCAAGCGTCATGCTGGGGCCATTGTCGGTGCCCGCGGTCGCGGAGCTGATCGCCGCTGAACTGGACGCCGACCCCAAGGAGATTGAGGCGCTCGCGCAAGTCGTGCATTACAAGACGGCCGGCAATCCTCTGTTCGTCAGCCAGGTGTTGCGCGCATTGATCGATGAATGTCTGGTGCGCTTTGACGTGCAGGGTCGCCGCTGGGTCTGGAATCAACAGGAGGTGGACGGTTATCGCTACGCCGACAACGTCGCGGACTTGATGGTACTGCGACTCGAACGCCTGTCACCGATGGAACGCGAAGTGCTGCGCACGGCCGGCTTCGTCGGCGGGCGCTGTGATGAATCACTGCTGCATCGGCTGTTGCCGTGTGAGCCGCAACAGATCACCCATGATGTGCAAAGCCTGGTCGATGCAGGTTTTCTGCTGCGTGAGCGCGAGCAACTGGTGTTTCCCCATGACCGTGTGCTTGAGGCGGCCTGTCAGCTTGCGGCGCCAGCGGGACGCGCCGCCGAGCATGCGCGTATCGCTGGCACCATGCTTGATCATTGGGGCGAGCAGATCCATGAGCGTGTGTTCGAAGTCGCCAGTCAGGTCCAGCGCATTGACGCCGATGAACTGGAGGCGCATCGCCGCGCCGCGTTCGTCGAGCTGTTGGTCGAAGCCGCCGAACGCGCCCGGGACACCGCCGCTGTCGAGCAGGCCGTGGGCTATCTTCGCACGGCCGAGAGTCTGCTCGACCAGACAGGTTGGTCGAGCCTCTACAGCCAGACGTTTGCCACCCAATGGCTGGCTGCCGAGTGCGACATGCTCCTGGCCGATCTGGAAGGCGCCCAGCGCCGCCTCGACGATTGCCTGACCCACGCCACCACAGTGCTCGACCGCGCGAAGACCTATCGGTTACGGGCCACCTTGCGCACGCTGCACTCCGATTACGAGGGGGCGATCACCGAGGCGCTGAAYGGTCTGGCCTTGCTGGATATTCCCCTTCAGCGCAGGCCCTCACAGAACGATTTGACCCTGGCATTTACCCAGGTTCGTGAGCTTGTCGGCGCACGCCGCATCGCCGATCTGGTGCATTTGCCCAAGGCCGAAGACCCGTCTGTCGAAGCGGCCATGGAGTTGCTCAGTACGTTGATTTCTTCGTTCTTCGTCGACGACGACATTCGTTTTCTGCATTTGGCGAAAATGGTCGAACTCACACTGCTGCATGGCACCACGCCAAGCAGCGGTTACGGTTTTGCCTGGTTTGGCGTGATGATTGCCGAGCGCTATGGCGAATATGTGGACGGGCAGGCCTTCGCCGAAGTGGCGCTTGAACTCACCGACAAGCACGGCTACGAAGCAGGGCGCACAGGCACGCTGGTGGCGCTCGATCAGGTCAGCCCGTGGACCCGACCGATGGCGTACGCTCGACAGAAGGCGTTCGCCGCATTCGAGTGCGGCCAGGCCGGCGGCGACCTGGGCATGTCCTGTTACGCCTGCAACCACATCGGTTCCGACCTGCTG
>NZ_JBFUIC010000434.1:0-2890 GCF_056402075.1 Pseudomonas sp. P4_C3 | reverse complement strand
CAATGTCAATACCCAGCACTCGGAAGCCGATAGCGTTGTAACGCAGCATCAAGGGCAGGCCTACATAACCGAGGCCAACGATTCCGATGATAGCTTCCTTGCTTTTGAATTTTGCAATACTGGTTTCTTGGTGTTCGGACATAAGAAAGACTCGGATTGGTAGGGGTAAAGTTAAGAGTTTTGTAGGCGTATCGCCTGCGCTTGTTTATTACGTGCCAGCGCAACGTTCCTATAGGTGACGGTCGCGACCTTTAATAGATATCTTTCGATAACAGTATGAAGGGCGTCTTTATCAGAATTTCCACATCCAGCCACAACGACTAGTTATTGGGGTAAGTTGCTGTTTCTGCCTTTGGTACAGACCGTTGATGGTCTTGGCTTTCCCCTTATCCATGGCAGGGAGGGATTTGCCGTGGCCGATATTGAGGTTTGGGCACGCTACCGCCCCAGGATTTTTTGCTAGTCCCTGAAAGCGGTTGCATCTATTAATATGTCTGTATCATTTGTTGCAGGTGCAGGAAGTACGGTGCTCTGAACGCCCTTAGGGGCTTAGGGGCGCTCGCCTATCATTAAAAGCGGTGGTGAAAATTAAACGCTCTCTGACTTATATTCGTAGTTGTAATAACCGTAGTCGCTATAGCCATATTTGGAGGAGGCGCGTTTTTCAACGCCATTGAAAATAGCGCCTTTCAAATCAATGCCATTTTGAGCAAAGCGACGCATGGTCAATTCAATTTCACGAACCGGGTTAAGCGCAAAACGCGTCACAATCAAGCTGGTACCCGACTGGCGGCCGACAATCGCCGCATCCRTCACCGCCAGCAATGGTGGAGTATCCAGAATCACCAGGTCGTACTGGGCGCTGACTTCGTCGAGAAAGGCACTGAAGTTCGCGTGCATTAGCAGTTCTGAAGGGTTGGGCGGTATTTGTCCGCGGCCGATAACGTCAAGGTGCTCGAATTCAGTTTTATTGATCGCGGTTGCCAGGTCGCAGCGCTTGACGAGCAAATCTGAAAGCCCGTTTTCAGCGGGTGTGCCGAATACTTTATGCAAATACCCTTTGCGCATATCCACGTCGATCAGCAATACACGCTGGCCGGTCTGAGCGATGACGGCAGCGAGGTTGGCGGAAATGAACGTTTTACCTACCTTAGGGCTCGGGCCGGAGATCATCAGGCGATTATTGCTGGCTTCGAGCATGGCGAAGTGCAGACTGGTGCGCAGGCTGCGCAATCCCTCTATGGACAGGTCGGTGGGGTGACTGCTGGCCAGTATGGGGGCCGCCTGGTTAGCGCGGCCTCGGCCACTTCGGAGGGTTTTGCTTTCTTCACTTTTTTGCAGTGTGCTGAAAGGAATGGATGCATACACCGGCAACCCCAGCTGTTCTATTTGATCCGGATTTTCCACGCCGCGGTTAAGGGCTTTGCGAAAAAGCACCAATGCAATAGCCAGGAAGGCTCCAAGCAGGGTAGCGATAAGTACGATCAGGGTTTTTTTGGGTTTAACCGGATATCGCCGATCCACGTCGGCGGTATCGATCAAGCGTACGTTGCCCACGGTGCCGGCACGCATCACATCCAGTTCCTGGGATTTATTCAGGAGCTGGGTATAAATTTCGGTGCTGACTTTTACATCGCGGGTGAGGCTAAGCAGTTCTTGCTGTGTTGAAGGCAGGCCTTCGACTTTTTTGGCCAAACCATTCTGCTTGGCTGTCAGCTCACCTAATTGGCTGAGCAAGGCCCGATAGGCAGGATGCTGACGGGTAAACTTGCGATCCATTTCCGCTTGCTGCAATTTCAGTTCGGAGATGCTGGTATCCAGCGCCACGATCTGATCGAGAATGGCTTTGGCTTCCAGGCTGATATCGATGGATTTACTGCGAATTTGATACT
Organism: Pseudomonas sp. P4_C3; assembly: GCF_056402075.1. Taxonomy (NCBI): domain Bacteria; kingdom Pseudomonadati; phylum Pseudomonadota; class Gammaproteobacteria; order Pseudomonadales; family Pseudomonadaceae; genus Pseudomonas; species Pseudomonas sp. P4_C3. Next base: position 998 of record NZ_JBFUIC010000434.1, on the reverse strand, counting down.
TGTTCAGGGCGTTTTCGGCTTTTTCCAGGTCTTTACGGACCTGGGGCAGTTGATCTTTTAGAAACTCCAGGCTTTGAGCGGCTTCGGCCGACGTCCGCTCAACATTTTGCCGTACATAGAACTTGGCGATTTCATTGAGGATTTGAATGGCTTCAGCCGGTTCCTCGCTCTCAAGAGAAAGCCCGATTATGCCGGATTCTTTACCACGTTCTGCTACATCAAGTACCTTTTGGTACTTCAAGATACTAGTCAGGCGTGGGTCACGCACTATGTTGAACGTTGTGCCAGGATTGGCCTGCAACGCTTCGACCTGCAGTTTGATGCCGTCCTGGTCATAGGTCTGGCCCACTTGGCTTTGGACCAGGACATTGTTGTCCTCATCCAGCAACGTGAAGTGGCCGTTTTCACCACTGACCAAAGTGAGTTGTTTACTCAGGAGTTCTTGCGGAAGCACGAGCTGAAATATTTTCAGGGTTTCGCCACCCCAGGCAAAACTGTTCATGCCAAACCAGGGCGTCGCAACCGTATTAACATCGTCCGGTTTGAAATGACGAGCAATAAAGTCGCCGATCACCGGAAAACGGTTCGGCTCGACAGTGATATCGAGCGATAGATTGTCGACAACTTTGCCGATAATGGCGCGTGACTTGATTAATTCGATTTCTGTGGCTGAAGGCGACTCTTTACCCAACATGCTGTTGATATCGGAGAAACCGAGCATGTCATTTTTTTTGGCCTCCACCTGTATCAAGGCTGTTGCCTGGTAAACAGGAGTGGCCAACACCGCGTACGCCGTGCCAACGGCCATAGAGGCAGCAGTGATCCCGGCAATCAACCATTTATGATCGACCAGTGTTCCGAGTAGGCCCATCAAGTCGATTTCATCATCATCGTCATGCGAGGTTAATGCTGGAGTTTGCTGCATAAGTGGGTTCTTTTTTAACAGGTATTCAAGGAGTGGTTTAGCGTGCGAGACGCCTTGCCCAGGCGGTTACTGC
>NZ_JBFUIC010000433.1:0-2905 GCF_056402075.1 Pseudomonas sp. P4_C3 | reverse complement strand
CCCTGCCGCTGCAACTGATCGGCGGGGGCAACGGTGTCACCCGTGACATCAGCGCCTCCGGTTTGTATTTCGAAACCGATAGTGAGCTGCAGGTGGGTAGCTTGATTGACTTCGAGATCGAGCTCGACACTCCCGGCGGCCCCATGAAGTTCAAGGCTCAAGGACAAATTGTGCGCATTGAGCCACAAGGCGGCAGGACCGGGGCGGGCGTGAAGCTGCTGGCCAGCCGGCTGGTGCCGGTGGAATGAGGTTTTCGTGGGTTGAGGAAGAAGCGCTTGTGGCTGTTAGCGGCCCACGGCGGTTTTTTGCTCAGGGTGACATTCTTGGGAGAAAGACATGGCTAGCACTACAACTACCAGCGGCGGAACCGTTACCTCGTTTTCCAATACGCCGCAGGCGAAGGATGACATCTTCACCACCACTGAAAATCTGTTGGGGGTCGTGTATTGGGACGTCATGTCCAATGACCTCGGTGGCAACGCGAAGACACTCTGGTCACTCGACAACGCGGACAGTCTTTCTACTGCCACCAAGGCTTATGCTCCGGCCGACCTCCTGACCCAGGATACGGCGAGGGCTGAGGCGACGAGTTCTGACACCAGTTTGAATGGTGCAAAGATCTGGATCACCTCGGACGGTAAGGTCGGCTACGACGCCACTACTTTCTCGTCTGCTTTCAAGGCACAACTCCAGGCGCTGGCTACTGGCGAGCTCCTGACGGACAGCTTTACCTATGCGATTCGTCTTGGCAACGGAACGCTCAGTTGGGCCACTGCGACGGTGCAGTTTTCGGGCGTGAATGATGGTATGACGATCAGCATCGGCGCGCAGGCCGGCACGGTGACCGAAGACGCCGACACCACGGCGAGCACGACCGACTCGCAGACAGCCAGCGGCACGATTGTCTTTAACGACGTCGACCTGAGTGACACGCACATGGCGACGTTCGCGCCGGCGGCGGGCAACGCTACTCATCTTGGTACGTTCGTACTCTCGCCGGTAAGCGAAGCAGCGAATGCAGCCAACGGTTCGGTGCAATGGACGTACAACCTGAGCAATGYGGCGGCGCAGTACCTGGCCCAGGGACAGACAGTCACCGAAACTTACCTGGTCACCATCAACGATGGTCATGGATCGTCAGTAACGCAGAATGTGACCATCACTATCACCGGCACCAATGACGTGCCGACGGTGACGGCGGCAGAAATCGAAAGCGGGGCGGTGACCGAAGACGGCACTACGGTGACCAGCGGCAGCTTCGCCTTCGGCGACGTGGACCTGGCCGATGACGCCCATGTGGCCAGCGTGAGCGCGCCGGCCGGTGCGTTGGGTACGCTGGTGGCCACYGTCAGCAACGAGAGCACCGGCGACGCTACGGGCAGCGTGGGCTGGACCTACACGCTGAACAACAGCGCGGCGCAGTACCTGGCTGGGGGCCAGACCAAGACCGAAGTGTTCACGGTGACGCTGACCGACGACTTCGGGGCGGCGGTGACCAAGAACGTGACGATCACCATTACCGGCAGCAACGACGCGCCGACGGTGACGGCGGCAGAAGTCGAAAGCGCGGCGGTGACCGAAGACGGYACCCCGSTGGCCAGCGGCAGCTTCGCCTTCGGCGACGTGGACCTGGCCGATSACGCSCATGTGGCCAGCGTGAGYGCGCCRGCCRRTGCGCTGGGTACGCTGGTGGCCACYGTCAGYRAYGAGAGCACCGGCGACGCGGTGGGCAGCGTGGGCTGGASCTATACGCTGAACAACAGCGCGGCGCAGTACCTGGCCGCGGGCCAGACCAAGACCGAAGTGTTCACGGTGACGCTGACCGACGACTTTGGGGCGACGGTGACCAAGAATGTGACGATCACCCTGACCGGCACCAATGACGCGCCGACGGTGACGGCGGCAGAAATCGAAAGCGCGGCGGTGACCGAAGACGGCACCACGGTGACCAGCGGCAGCTTCGCTTTCGGCGACGTGGACCTGGCCGATCACGCCCATCTGGCCAGCGTGAGTGCTCCGTCCGGTGCGCTGGGTACGCTGGTGGCCACTGTGAACGACGAGAGTACCGGCGACGCGGCGGGTAGCGTGGGCTGGAGCTATACGCTGAACAACAGCGCGGCGCAGTACCTGGMCGCGGGCCAGACCAAGACCGAAGTGTTCACGGTGACGCTGACCGATGACTTCGGGGCGACGGTGACCAAGGACGTGACCGTCACCATTACCGGCAGCAACGACGCACCCGTGCTCAGCTTCGCGACGGGCAATGCTGCCGGCGCGGTGCAGGAAGACACCACGCTCAGCGTGAACGGCCAGTTCAGCGCGGCCGACATCGATCACGACGCCACGGCGACCTGGAGCATTGCGGGTACGGATACGGGCACCTACGGCGCGATCGCCGTGGACAGCAGCGGCCAGTGGACCTACACACTGGCCAATGGCAYCGATGGGGTCGCCAGCGAGGTGCAGTCGCTGAAGGCTGACGAGAGCCACGATGACGTGTTCACGGTGCARGTCAGCGACGGCCTGGGCGGCGTGGACACCCAGCTGGTGACCGTCACCATTAYCGGCAGCAACGACGCGCCMGTGCTCAGCTTCGCGACGGGCAATGCGGCCGGCGCGGTGCAGGAAGACACCACGCTCAGCGTGAACGGCCAGTTCAGCGCGGCCGACATCGATCACGATGCCACGGCGACCTGGAGCATTGCGGGTACGGATACGGGCACCTACGGTTCGATCGCCGTSGAYAMCACCGGCMAGTGGACTTACACGCTGGCCAATGGCACCGATGGGGTCGCCAGCGAGGTGCAGTCGCTGAAGGCKGGCGAGAGCCACGATGACGTGTTTACGGTGCAGGTCAGCGACGGCCTGGGCGGCGTGGACACCCAGCTGGTGACCGTCACCATTA
>NZ_JBFUIC010000432.1:0-2912 GCF_056402075.1 Pseudomonas sp. P4_C3 | reverse complement strand
CTCGAATTTCTGGATCAAGCTTCGCCTTACCATATGGCGGATTTCCAATTACAAGGTCAAATGGTTCAACTGATTCGACCTTGCGTAGGGAGTCACAGACCGTCACAACTACAGGCAGACGAGTACCTGCCAATCTAGTTACCGGTAGCACGACCGCGTCTAAAGTGACCTGACTGAGCCAGGCGGCAAACGGATCTATTTCGTAACCCCGCAGCCGACTAGCTATACTTCTGATTGTGATCTTCGGACTACAGTTTTTTAGACTATTTATTATTCGCGCTGCAATTGGCGCTAAAAAAGCTCCTCCCCCGCAGGCAGGATCGAGTACGCGACAGGATTCCCAGTTTAGGCCTGAGGCAGATGCCAGGTCGATTAACCGTTCGGTGAGAGCTGGGGGAGTATAAAATATTCCGTAGTTGCTTCTATGCTCCGAGGGGAGCATGCCTGTGTAAATCAGGCCGATTTCGTAAGCTGCGGTTTCCGTATCAAACCTTGCGGCAGTTTTTCCGATTGCCTCCGCGAGCGAGACAGCCGTCTCTGGAAGGTCTACCGTTTCGAATGCCTCGATCTGTTCCCGCAGCTCTGTCAGTTCGCAAATGCTACCAGCCAGGGATTCCCACCAAAWTTTGACTAGCAAGGAGCCAAACGAGCGGGCGACAGCGAGCTGGAGCGACTCTGGAAAAGTGCTGACAAACGCTCGCGCCATGGCTTTTGCGGAAGCCAACGCCTGATTAGCCGTTTCTGCCGCATGGTGCGCCTCAAGCAATGCTGCTGAGGCCTGCGCGCCTTTTGCCATATTCCCCTCCTCTCTGTTGGGCCGGATTCTACCCGATGGCGCTCATAACCTGGCGCTTTACCTCACCAAGCAAATGCCGATATGAATCAATTTGCTGAAAGCTTGTGTGTACACCCCTCGGGCAGATAACAGGGGTGCGATAACTGTACAAACATACAGCAACAAGCAAAGTGTGTCGCGCTCATCCAATAAGGTGGGAATATTTGCTAACACAGAGGCATGCCATCCACTTCCTGGCCGCCCATGAATGTCTAGCCCTGAAATAGGTTTAAACCTATTTCACCCCAACGCACCCGCCACAATCACTTATGGAAAAAGAATATGCGTTCTACCTGACTGCCATTGGGATGGCTCAAGGCTGGTGGTTTCCAAGCCATAGATGCGGAGCAGCCAACGGGACTTCGCTCCATACTCCTCACCAACCTCAGATCGGCCATGAAGGCAAATTCTGTTGTTGACCAAAACGATATCTCCGGGGGCGAGAGGATGAGCCTGCGTAGATTCCTTACAGGCGGCTTCGAATGCATCCATTGCCGATTTGGCGGCCACGCTGTCCTCGGTATCAGTTTGTGTCGAGCTGTGGCTGTATCTGATCCACAGGACACCTGCCAGATACCATTTATAATCGCTTCAACGGGACTAAAGCGCCAGTCGAGCGCATGGTTTCGTCGAATTACAGACCTAGTTCAACAGCCTGCGCCACTGGTGTCCGCCCGCCCCCCTTTTTAGCCCAAATCTACGATTTTAGGTTGCGCTATACGCATCCATTTAGGCAAATCCATACCAGCGTGTATTACTAACTTCGTCCGAATATGCCTTCGACTGATTTTATGGCTTAGATCTAGCYCAACTTTATTAGCTAATGCCTGCACAGTCATCGCATACGGAGAAAGATCAGTAGGCAGAACACCAATCCTTAATTTTTCATTCATGATCAGATCCTGAAAATCCTCCGGCATCAAATCACATGCTTGTAAAAGCGCGTAAATTGTATCGGCAAGTCGCTTTACATCTGTAGGCAATCGTTCCGCCGACCAAATTCTTTTGATTTGCTCTATTAACGTTAGCATGCCAATTGTATTTTTGTCTCTCTTAGCAACAGCGGGTGCATCCGCCAATCTGTTAGCCTCGGAGATAGCAACTTCCGCATGTTCAAGCATTGCTTTTACCTGAAACGCTATACGTTCCAACGGCCAATTCACTGTATTGCTTTTATATATCAAATCATGTGTTGCCACGGTCCAGGCATGCTGTAACACTGTCTTTATTTGAATTTCAAATAACATACCAACAAGTTCAGGATCCCGACCACTAATGAGCGGACGTCTTTCTACATAAACACGCAAATCGTCGAACGTGAAGTTAGACGGGGCTTTATGTGTCGTCACATCGTTCTCTGGCCTCCGATATTTAAGATCGTAATTGTTGAGAATCAAAAGCTCGGCCTGCTCTATATGACCTAACGTTGGAACTACAACAGTACAACCAAAAAAATCCTCCATGGAATCTGGGGATGAAACTCGGCCGGTCTCAATCTTAAGCGCAAAGCTTTCCAAGCCCTTTACTCTGGAAAAGAAAAACCAACCCTCATTTTCTACCAAAGGCTTAAGTATCTGATTGACTTCATTTTCTAGCAGCCTGTATCGAGGCATACAACCTGAATACAAATCTCGAATATTTTTAACTATTTTCATATTCGACTGCTCCAGCATCTCCGAAAGCATGCAATAGCGCTGCGTGTCGTTTGGTACGCGGAGCGAGGTCAGTACTTGCTCCTCTAGAATTATACGCATACTGCGTCGCGTATTCTAAAATAGGGCTTCCCGCCAGTGCTGTTATATTCGCTTGATTATCTGCTACGATTGAGTTTACCGCCAACATGAAAGCAGTGTAGTTTTCCGCCAACGAAACCAAGTCATCAGCTTCACTTTTATTTGTTAGGTAAACATAAGCCCATAGAGAATAAAAATGACTTTGTACCTTAGTAAAATCTAAAATATCTGGTTTTATTACGAGCATTTTTGATATAACGTTTTTGGTTCGATCAACCCCTGAGATAAAATCCTCTTCAACAAACAACGCCAACTCGTYGATCTCTTCATACTCAGCATATAAT
>NZ_JBFUIC010000431.1:0-2959 GCF_056402075.1 Pseudomonas sp. P4_C3 | reverse complement strand
TGGGTCGATATTTTTCAAATATCACTTCGTCACCTCTCAAATCCAATTCCTGGACAAACTCGGTCAGCGGGCTACCACGTTCTATCGGCGACCCGGCTGGGCCCAAATGGCGGGCGAGAAATATGGGCGCGCCCATTTCCCGGGCCTTGCTCATCAGGCGATTTAACGTGTCGACCAGAGATTCACTGCCCCAAGGTTTATCCGGGCCGTGAACGAGTCCTACCTGCATGTCGAGGATCAAGAGTGCGTACATTGTGCGTTTCCTTACGTTTGAGCCAGAAACGCCGGGGCAAAAAAAAGACCCGGTCATTGCTGGCGGGTCTTTGGGGGTTATGCGTTGTTTCAACTCGCACAACCTCTCACGACCCGCCTCGAGCGGTCGTGAAAGTTGTGGTCGATTTGATGCATGGCTTAGTCATGGCGTTGACCATATCTTTGGGGCGCCGGCCGTGCAAGTGAACATCCCGAGAATGAAAGTGATTTCATGGGGCAGCAACGTCCGCTATTGGCTTCTCTGCCGGCCATGGCCACGAAGCAAGCGTTCCTGTAGCCGTTTAACGCGGTACCTGATTTTAATGCTGCACGTTCTTCTTCAGGCTTTCGGGGCTGCCAGCGCATAGACCATCCATCACCAGGTTCATCAATCTGGCGAGACGTGAGCGCCATTCACTCTGGGAATCCATTTGCCATATTCCAGCGATGGCTAGAAAAAAGTCGTCGTTAGTAATCCCGCTACGAATCGTTCCGGCCTTTTCATTAGCCCTCAAAAGCGACTCGGCAGCTGCCTGGACTGGAGCGTATCCCGACTTCCCCGGGAACTCGTAAATAGACGCAGCTTGCTGTATCGCAGTCGCGAGTCCTGCCTTTGTCATTGCATATTCAGCGAGGCAGTCCATCCATTCTCGAAGGGCCTCCTTAGGTGGTTTTGTCGCGAGCAGATATTCCGCCAACGAGGCCACTTGCTGCATTTCGAATTGATAGACCTCGAATACCAGGTTCTCTCTGGTAGGGAAGTGGCGATAAAACGTTCCCTGTCCTACCCCAGCCTTCTTCGCAATCGTACTCAGCGGAACCGCAGGATCGCTAGTCAGCTCTACCACCGCGACCTCCAGTATCCGTTCCCGGTTTTTCCTGGCGTCAGAACGCATCACCAACTCGTCAGTCATGAGCAAAGTTTTCCCTTCATTCTATTGCTAAGCGGACAGTTGTCCGGTACGTTTTTAAAGTGGACAATTGTCCGCTTACGCATCGTTTCTGGAGTTTACTATGAACGGCACTGGCAACACGATTCTGGTTACTGGCGGCACCTCAGGCATCGGCCTTGGTCTGGCACTCAGGCTTCACAAGGCGGGCAACAAAGTAATCATCGCGGGACGTCGCAAGTCTCTGCTCGACAAGATCGTGTCGGAACATCCAGGTCTTGAATCAGTGTTGCTGGACGTCTGCGATCCACAATCCATCCAGCGCAACAGCGAAGCGCTGGCGATCAGCCACCCGAATCTGAACGTTCTCATAAACAACGCAGGCATCATGCATTGGGAGGATCTGACTGATCCGGAAAACCTGAGCACTGCCGAAGATATCGTGACAACGAACTTGCTTGGCACGATTCGCATGGTGTATGCATTTACTCCCCAGCTGATCAAGCAGCCCAGCGCCACGATCATGAACGTCAGTTCAGCGTTGGCATTCGTTCCGCTGCCTGCAACACCGACCTACAGCGCAACCAAAGCCGCAGTTCATTCGTTCACTCAAAGTCTTCGAGTTCAGCTAGAAGCCTCGTCAGTTGAGGTTATCGAACTTGCGCCGCCGGGGGTACGAACCACGTTGCTTGGGCAGGAAAACGACGAACACGCCATGCCCTTGGAGGCGTTTTTGGATGAGATCTTCGAACTGCTCGAGACCTCTCCGACCCCACGCGAACTTGTCGTCGAGCGCGCCAAACCACTACGGTTTGCTGAAGCGAGCGGTTCACATGATGAGGTGCTGAAAATGCTTGCAGGATACAAACCACCGGCAGAATGACGTTTACCGTGTGGGTATCACCTTATGCCGTCCAGGCAGGCAGATTGCTTCTGCCTGCCTCGAGCCCCTGGATGATTGCGCTGCGCAATCTCGTGCCCGAGGGTTTGGCTACCAGCAGAGCACTCTATTAGAGCCTGAAACGCTGGCCGGCGCTGTCGCGACACCTCGTCGCCTGGAAGGAAGAGGTGACTCTTCGATGGATCGCTACGGAGCGGAAAGCGGGCGGCGACGCAGCGGGCGAGTGGGATTGATCAGTTGCTTGCGCATAGGTGGCAACCGGATAAATTACTAAAAAATGTGATGACCGACTCGCTGCCGCATGACCCGGCGCCCGCCTCAAATCACAGGGGCTGTAAGGCATAGTCTACTTGGCCAGATTGGCCATTCGTCGAGGGCAGACGGCATCGGTTGACAGTAGGCATTTCTAGCTGGAATATATAGTGCACTATACAATAGCGAACTATCTAATGAGCTCGAATCGGAAACGGGTGGGTACCCAGCTGTCTTTTTCACTTTATGCGGCGGCAAATCGGGTGGTGCGATTGCACAAACCTTATCTGGAACCGTTGGGCCTAACCTTCCCGCAGTACCTGGTCATCCTGGAGCTTTTAAACGGCTCGCCACTTTCTGTGGGTGCCCTTGGAACCCGCTTGGCGATGGACGCTGGAACCATAACGCCATTGCTGAAACGGCTTGAGGCTGCCGGGCTCGTCACTCGCACACGGGATCCCGCCGACGAGCGCCGCGTGATGATCGACCTGACGCCTGATAGCCGCATGTTGGAAGCCGACATTCGGGGAATCACTAGCAAAATCAAGTCAGCTTGCCAGCTCGATGAGCGGGGTATCGATGAGCTTCGTCAAACACTCGATGCGCTCGGCCATCCAGCAACCGACTGAACGTTTTTACACGTGCTCAAAGAGGAAATCATGAC
>NZ_JBFUIC010000430.1:0-2964 GCF_056402075.1 Pseudomonas sp. P4_C3 | reverse complement strand
GTCTGGTGATAGCCCACTTCACCTGCAGTGAGGTCATTGCCACGGACGTCTACGTACCCAGCCCCCATGGTGATCTCTCGCTGAAGGTACCGTTGCCGGGCAGGCTGCAGGAGCTTGACGAACTCCACGAGCATCGCGGTGGAGTCGTCCGGCGACCCCAGCAGCTGCGCGAGAAATTTGTCACCTATGCCCAAGTTACGGCTAAACCACAGGCCCACTCATCGGCTTACGATTGGCTGGCATTCCGCTTCAAGGGTGCCGCCTGGGGGGCCGACGCTGCCCACACCCTAGGCAAGCATGTGCGGAAAGCCATCATGTCCCTGTTGGATACGCAGACACCAGCAGCCGTGCATGGTCACGACGGAGAACAACTGCACGTAGCCTGGCTACCTCTGCCGTTTGTTGGCTCTCCCCATGCCGACGGCAAGATCCTCGGGATCGGGATAGCACTTCCTATCAGCCTAACCGGACAGGAACGAGACCACACGCTCATTGCGATGAAGAAACTTCTTCCCTGTTTGAAATTGCCCGATGGACAGGTGGCCGAGCTCGAACCCGTCATCGAGGGGACAGATACCATCCTCACGCTACGCACCCAGACCTGGGCTGGTATCAGCACCTGCTGGTCCACCGTGACACCCGTAATACTGGACCGTCCACCCAAGCGTTTTGAGTCCGGCCGGGTTGCTCAGGCGTTGGTGGAGTCGCTGGTCATTGCCGGCTTCCCTTGCCCAATTTCGGTGACACTCAACCAAACCAGTGACTTTAAAGGTGGGCCAGCAGTTCGCGAGATTCCCACCCCGATACCCCGCACGCATGCCCGGGTAGTCTTCGCCGAACCTGTCCAGGGGCCGGTCATTGCCGGTCGCTGGAAATACTTCGGTATAGGCTTGTTCCGACCTACACCCTCGGAACTCAAGTCATGAGCCCGCCCAGCTTCGAAGACTTCTACCGAGCAATTCACGGCCACCCCCCCTTCCCTTGGCAGGGTCGAGTTGCCAAGAGGCTGGCACGCCGCACTACCTTCGCCGTCAACGTTCCATCGGGGCTAGGCAAGTCGAGCCTGGTCGACGCAGCCGTGTGGGCAGCAGCCCATGGGGCATGGCGTCGTATCATCTTCGTCATCGACCGCCGCCTAGTGGTGGATGAGGTGTACGAAAACGCACAACGCATCAAGACATTTTTGCAGGAAACGCAGCTCCCCCAACTACTCGTACTTCAGAAGCGCCTCAAGGAAATACAGGTAGTACGCCTTCGCGGTGGTGTGTTTGGTGACGATGGCTGGGTGCTCTATCCGGAGCGCCTGAGCATCATCCTGACCACGGTTGACCAGTTGGGCTCACGTCTACTTTTTCGTGGTTATGGCGTCAGCCAAAAACGCTGGCCCATGCATGCTGGGTTCTTCTCCGACGACGCCCTGATTGTGGTCGACGAGGCACACCTCAGTATGCCCTTCCTACAGACACTCAACAGCCTGAAGGTAGCCGGCGCCAATCTCGCGATCATTCCGATGTCGGCGACGCTCAAGAGCGACTGGCCGACAGAGACGCTTGGTCTCGACGAGGAGGACTACGCTCTCGACATTGTCCGGCAGCGGCTCTCCGCGTCCAAGAGGATCCGTTTGCGGGAGGTCGGTATATCCGACAAGGAGTTCGCGAAAGAGGCACTGGTCGCCCTCGAGGCACTCCGCCAAGAAAACCAAACCCGCAAGGTTGCCGTGGTCGTCAACCGGGTCAGCATAGCCCGCACTCTGTTCGAATTGCTCCGTAAAAAGAAGATTGGCTGCACACTCTTGACCGGGCGCATTCGCCCCATCGAGCGCGACTGGCTGGTGGGGAACGTACTCCCACAGATCAAGGCGGGTCGAACTCGCAGCGACGATGACGAATTATTTGTGGTTGTCGCCACACAGACCATCGAAGTGGGTGCGGACTTTGACTTCGATGCGCTCATCAGCGAATGCGCGCCCCTTTCCGCCCTGCGCCAACGCTTTGGACGACTCGACCGCCTAGGTCTGCTCGGTAAAACCCGCGGTTGGGTACTTCGCCGTAACGGACAGAAAGCTGATCCAGTTTACGGTAAGGCTAGCGCAGATGCCTGGGAGTGGCTCAAAGCCAGAGCTGTCTTCGCTGAAGACGTCGTCGACTTCGGGCTGAATAACTTCGATAAACTGCTCGCAGAAGCACCAGCCCCAACCGAAGACAGTCCCTTGGCAGCAACCCTGTTACCCAGTCACATTCACGCCCTCAGCCAGACCGGCCCGTACGCGCCCAAAGTGGATCTGACAGGCTGGCTGCATGGCCCGAGCAACCAAATCCCCGATGTCATCCTGGTCTGGCGAGACGATCTGAACACCTTGCAGACGGGGGATTGGAAGGAGGACTGGAAACGAGCCGTCAGCCTGCTACCGCCAATACTCCGTGAGGGGCTGGCCCTACCCCTAAATGAAGCTCGCGCCTTCCTCAATGGCATGAGATCGGCTGGTACCCTGAGCGACCTCAACGGCCGTGATGCCAAAGAGAAAAACACTGCAAAGGAAACCAAGCAGGTGTTGCGCTGGCGAGGCCCTGAAGACTGCGAGGTGATTCCACCGAATCTCATCCAACCCGGCGATACACTGGTACTGCCCTCCAATTATGGCGGCTGCGACCAATGGGGATGGGCGCCGAAAGACGCCTCCGAGGTTCCCGACCTCGCGGATGACTGCCAACTGGAAAAGCTCCGGGCGAGAGAGTCCCAGCGTTTCACCCTGCGCCTCGTCGACGGCCACAGACTTGTAATTGGAACAGAAGAAACGGCCATCTGGGCGCAAGCCAGCTTCCTGCGCACTTTACTCGGACATCCGAACGAAAAAGATGCCCCGCACGAGGATATGCCTGGCGCCCGGAGTAAGGCCCTTTGTCTGCTGCTGAAGACGTTACCTGTTGAGCTAGAATATGTCCTGAAAAATGCCCAGATTGAATC
>NZ_JBFUIC010000429.1:0-2976 GCF_056402075.1 Pseudomonas sp. P4_C3 | reverse complement strand
GCCGTACTGACCGGTGCCCAATGGGACTTTACCGCGCGCACCTCCGGCAAGGTTCGGGTCGGGTATGAGCGCAAGAACTTCGATGAAAGCACTTCCAGCGATCTGAGTAATCCGACCTGGCAAATTGACCTTCAATGGAAACCCCGCACCTATTCGACCTTCACCTTCCTGGCCCGCCAGGCACTGGCTGAAGGTGACGATGGTTCAGACGCCGTCAAGGCGACCTTCACCCAGATCGGCTGGCGCCATGGCTGGACCGAACGGATCACCACCGTCGCGCAGGCCGGTTATGGGCACTACGTCTACGAAGGTGAAAACCGTACCGACAAGCTTCAAGACTACAACCTTGCGGTGATCTACCAGATGCGTCGCTGGCTGGACATCGATCTAAGTTATCGATTACGCGATAACAACTCCGATGCCGACAACGAAAGCTTCTTGCGCAATGTGTTTCAGCTCGGTTTCAACTTCAGCCTGTAAGAGGACATGCATATGAACCGGCGCCTGTTTGGTTTGTTGATATGGCTGTTGCTCGCTCCCGCCACCCAGGCAGCAGATCCCTCCACCGAATACAAACTGGCCGCTGGTGATGTGTTGCGCATCACTGTGTTCGGGGAGCCGGGATTGAGCATCAAGAAAGTCCGACTCAACGATGCCGGGACGTTTTCCTACCCGTTCCTGGGCGAAATCGTCGCCAAGGGGCTGACCCCGAACCAGGTCGAGAGAAAGATCGTCGACGGGCTCAAGCAAGGCTACCTGATCGACCCGAAAGTCAGCATCAGCCAAATCGAATACCGGCCCTTCTACATCAACGGCGAGGTGAAAAAGCCTGGCAGCTACGCCTTCGTGCCGGGCCTGACCCTGGAAAAAGCTATTGCCTTGGGTGGCGGCCTGACCGAACGCGCTTCGATGAAACGCGTGACCATCCTGCGTGGCGACGGCGGCCCGGCGCTTGAAGACAACATTTCCAAGACCACCGTAATTTCCCCCGGTGACACCATTTCCATTGCACAAGGCTTTTTCTAATCATGGACAATAGCCCTAGCACCTACGTCGAACGTCCGCTCCAGGCGCATCTGCGCCCGCAGCACAGCGAAGAGTCGGACACCCTTGATCTGCTCAAACTGTGGAGGGTCCTCTGGCTCGCCAAATGGAACATCGCCTGGTTTGTGGTGCTTTGTTGCGCCCTTGCGGTGGCGGCATTGTCCTTCATCACGCCACAGTACCTGGGCAGCACCACGATGTTGATCAAGGAAAAAACGCCGCCAGTGCTGACCTTCCAGCAAGTCTCCGACTCTGGCGCGTCGTCCACCGCAGACTATCTGCAGACCCAGCAGGCGCTCCTGCAATCTCGGGACCTGGCAGAACGGGTGGTGAGGAAACTCGGGCTCACCACCAACCCGATCACCGATCCGCGCCAGCATACGCAAACCTGGTTCAAACCTCGTCAATGGTTAAACGATCTCAATGCCGGCCAATGGTTGCCCTGGCTGGCTTTTTTGCCCCCGGAGAAACCCGCGCCCACTGAAGCGGACGTGTTCAATGAAGTCACGCAAAACCTCATGCTGCAGACTACCGTCAAGTTTGTCGGCAAGAGCCAACTGATCGAAATTGCCGTCGAGTTACCCGACCCTGATCTCGCGGCGGCAGCAGCCAACGCGCTGGCCCAGAGCTACATCGACAGCCAGCTCGACACCAGCCTGAAGTCCTCGCAAAACACCACCAGCTGGATGAACACCCGCCTGGTGGAGTTGCGCAACAACCTGCGCGCCGCCGAGGACAAGCTGCAAGGCTATCGGGAAGAGCAAGGGTTGGTGGATGTCGACGGCGTGGCAACGATCAGTGCCAACGAACTGCAAATGACCGGCAATCGCATGATCGACGCCCGGCGCAATCGGGCGGAAGCCGAAAGCCAGTACCGTCAGGCCCAGTCATTGACCAACGGCGACATGAGCCGGCTGTCCAGTGTACCGGCGGTGTTGAGCAACCCGTTGATCCAGCAATTTCAGGCGGAGGTGGCCAAGGCGCAAGCCAAGGTCGAGCAGCTGTCCGGACGCTATGGTTCGAAACACCCGGCGCTGATCTCCGCTCAATCGGAATTGCATACAGCGCAAACCAGCTTGCGCCTGCAAGTACAGCAAGTGGTGGCTGGCATCGAGCGCCAATATCAATTGGCGGTGGCCAGCGAAGGTGCCCTGCAGAAATCCTTCAACACCAACAAGGCGCAGATCCAGAACATTTCACGTAAAGAGTTCCAGCTGCGCGAGTACCAACGGGAAGTCGACAGCTCCCGTGCGCTGTACGAAACGTTCGTCACCCGCCTGAAGGAAACCGCCGCCACCTCCGACATGGACTCTGCCAAGGCCCGCGTCGTCGATCCGGCGATCACACCGCTGGAACCCAGCAAGCCGCACAAAACCTTGATTGTGGCGATTGTCGCGGTGGTCGCATCGATCATCGGCGTCGCGCTGGCCTTCCTGTTCGATACTTTGAGCAATACCTTCAGGACTGAGGACCGCATCGAAAGCATTCTCAATGTGCCATTGCTCAGCGTGGTTCCGCTGGTCATGAAGAAAAGTCGCCGGCAACTGGCGCGTCTGTTCGAAGACAACGACAACCCGCGATTCTCCGAGACAATCCGCAATCTGCGGACCTGGCTGATGCTGCAGAGCACAGAAGAACCTTCGCAGGTGGTGCTGATTACCTCGACCGCACCGGGCGAGGGAAAAAGCACCATCGCCAATAACCTCGCCTCCTCGCTGGCACCACTGGAACGGGTGCTGTTGATCGATGCCGATTTGCGCCAGCCGACGTTGTCGTTGAACTTCGACTTTCCGCCGGACAGCCCGGGGTTCGCCGATGTGATCGCCGGCACCGCACTCCTTGAAGACTGCATCTGCACCGTGGGCAATCTCGACATGCTGCCGGCCGGGAGTGTCTCGCGGCCCTCGATGGACATGTTCAACACCCCTCGCC
>NZ_JBFUIC010000428.1:0-2976 GCF_056402075.1 Pseudomonas sp. P4_C3 | reverse complement strand
GCGCTGCTCAACCCAGTTCGTGAGCTCCATGATGGCGGCCTCGAGGGCGAGTTGATTCTCGTTGAT
Source organism: Pseudomonas sp. P4_C3 (assembly GCF_056402075.1). Taxonomy (NCBI): domain Bacteria; kingdom Pseudomonadati; phylum Pseudomonadota; class Gammaproteobacteria; order Pseudomonadales; family Pseudomonadaceae; genus Pseudomonas; species Pseudomonas sp. P4_C3. The sequence continues at coordinate 2,910 of NZ_JBFUIC010000428.1, read as the reverse complement.
CTTGAAGAGCAGGGAAGGGAGCAGGTCAGAGTGAGGCATGGTATTCCTCCGTGGATAGAGGAAGCGTAGCAGTCAGGTAAGGTGTGATCATTCGGCAGGGCGCCGGAGATGAGCCGAAAAAGGCGTGGGGACTTTTTCGGGGATTCGCTATTTCATGCTTGGCTCTGTTAGGCATCGTTTGCAGCGAGCGCCAGAGGGAGAGCCAGTAAATGCTGGGCCTTATGCCCATTTTCAAGCATGGGGTGCTAGGGGGCAAGTGTTCGAATCACTTCGTCCCGACCATATTTCGTAAGGGGATCAATCACTTAGCGGCTTGATCCACTTTCTCGTTTCAGGCTTGCGCAAAACTCGCGCAAAACTTAGCAGCGAATTCAGCATCTGACAGGCGGATTGTCCCAGAACTTCCGGCCTGGGCGTTGCGTGCTGCCCGTCCCCGTTGTGATTGGTGTGCACGGGTTCAGGGTGAGTTTGTTTTCTGTGGGCATGGGGCGTCCTTTGCCGGGGCATGCCTGGGAGGTGGAGATTGTGATGGGGGCCGGGAAATCAATTGGACACCTACAGGCTACGAAGCCAATTCTGGCTTTGAGTCTCCCTAGGGCCTGTTGACGTTTCACATGGGCAGCCATAGGAACCCGCAGGCCATGGCTACCTGATCAGCCGCATGCTCCAGGAGAGCGGTTATGACGCCGCCGATATTCGTCTACTGCATGACGCTCGCGCCACCCGCGTCAATCTCGAGGAGCGCCTGGAGTGGCTGGGCGTTGCGTGATCAGACTACTAGCTGCCTTTCACGACTGGCAGCTAACGGCCCAGAGTGTGTAAAAACGCTTCACCAAAATTGAAGTATGCGCATCTACGTTAAATCTGAAATTTATCGGCACGTCAGGTCAGCAGATGTGGATTTCGCGTAGAAACGCGATTTCCAGTCCGATTTAGAGTACATGTCGCGCTCAAAAGCGTTTTTACACAGCCTCGGCCAAAAGCGGACGTTGCTGCGTCGACTCAAGTTGCCTGTCAGGTTGTGGCCCTGAAGCTCTCTCAGGCCGAGCTGCTGTATTAATTGCCCTCTACAGAGCGGCTGGATTATCTGGCAACTTTTTAGGTGCCAGCTAGTATCAAAGTGCAACTATCGAGAAAGCTGCGGCCGCCGCTGTTGGAGTGCATTGGGTCAGCGAGGACGGGCTTCTTCCAATTTCCGTCACGGAGGACAGCGCATGAGCCTGTTACTCGGTCCCATCCTGCATTTTCGCGGTATCAACAACGGTCAGTATCAGGTCTCAGCCCTGGTCGTATTGGATAAGGGCGATGCAAAACCGCAGCCAGCGGTAACCAATTGCACGGTGGACAATCTCACCAAGATCGCTTCAATCCCATTCGTCGCGCCAACTCAAGATGTCTGGAGGGTGGATCTGTCGGTCATTCAACAAGCTGGCCTTGAGTCCCGGAAATGCAGTTGTGATGTGTCCGGCGGAAAAGCCAGTTTCTTTGTCCCGCCGTCCGGGAAGTCTCCCCGCTTGGCCTATGGGTCGTGCAATGGGTTCTCTGCCGACAAATACCGAAAAAAAGTGAAAGATCGGCAGAACGAGCGCTGGTTTGACATGGCGRCGCGCCACAAGGTCAAGGACAAGGAGTTCCACCTCCTGTTCCTGGGAGGAGATCAGGTCTACACCGATGACCTGATGGTAATCCCGGGAGAGATGAAGGACTGGGCTGATCAGTCGCACAGTAAGCAGGTAGATGCGAAGTGGACCAGGAAGCTGGAAAAGCAAGTCGACGAATACTTCGCCCAACTCTATGTGCAGCGCTGGAACCAGGCAGGCCCACGCGAGATTCTCCAATCCATTCCCTACGTGGCCATGTGGGATGACCACGACATTACTGATGGCTGGGGCTCATACCCACAGGATCTGCACGAGTGTGAGGTCTACCAAAACTTGTTCCGACTTGCGACTCGGTACTACCGAATCTTCCAGCAACAATTGGGCGACGGTCAGGTACACCCGTCCGCCGTGCCCGGCCAGAAGCCGGAGGCCAAGGGGCTTAGCCTCGCTTATACCGGCGTGGGAGAGGTTGCTTTTCTAGTCCCCGATCTGCGGAGTKAACGCSAGCCAGACCTCACCATGAAGGGGGGATTCACGCCTACCCGGATCGCTTCGGAGCACACCTGGGACGCTATTTTCAAGTGGCTGGAAGAGCCCGGCACTGCGAGCCACAAGCACCTGATCGTGTATTCCAGCCTTCCAGTTGCCTACCTCGACTTGAACGCCGCGGAGGTTGCTCTCAATGCCCTGCCAGGCCAATGGGAACTCGAGGACGACCTGCGCGATCACTGGCGCAGCAAGCCACATCGTGATGAAAGGCAGCGGCTGATCAAGCGGTTGTTGAATTTCGCTGCGAAAGGAGTCCGGGTCACCATTGTGAGCGGAGACGTTCACGTTGCGGCGGCGGCAGTAATCGAGTCGACCCTGCCTCAGCATGGAAATGGAGCCGGAGCCATCTTTCAGTTGGTGTCGACCGGAATAGTGCACACCCCACCTGCAGCTGTGGCCGTTTACTTCATGGAGAAGTTTGGGGCCGGGGAAGAGATCATCGAGTATGGGGTCCGGGCTCGTATGTTGCCGATTGGCTTCAAGGGGCACTTCCTGGTTCCAGAAAGGAACTGGCTGAGTCTGGAACCTGATGAGAGGGGAAGGATCTGGGCAAACTGGCATGTTGAAGGCCATGAATACCTGCTGACGCAGGTGATCGACCCGGTGGTACTGCCAACCGTTGTTCAGCCGGTTGCCGTAAACGTGTAACTGAAGACCCACCCCATCGAGGTCTCTACATGGAAGCTACACAGAAGGGGCTACACATCGCCTGGCAGGTTGCGCTAATGATACTGATACCAGCTACATTGGCCTTGGCCAC
>NZ_JBFUIC010000427.1:0-2987 GCF_056402075.1 Pseudomonas sp. P4_C3 | reverse complement strand
AATCAGCACAATCTGATCGAAGTGCGCGACCTGTCCGTCGAGTTTGTCGTCGGCAATCGCTGTCAGTTGGCAGTCGAAGGCGTCAGCTTCGACATCAAGCGCGGCGAAACCCTGGCTTTGGTCGGCGAGAGCGGTTCCGGTAAATCGGTCACCGCACATTCGATCCTGCGCCTGCTGCCCTACCCGCTCGCCCGGCATCCGTCCGGCACCATCGAATACTCCGGGCAGAACCTGCTGAACCTGAAAGAAAAAACCATCCGCCACATTCGCGGCAACCGGATTGCGATGATCTTCCAGGAGCCGATGACCTCGCTCAATCCCCTGCACTCGATCGAGAAACAAATCAATGAGGTGCTGAACATCCACAAGGGCCTGACCGGCAAGGTCGCGACCAAACGCACCCTGGAGCTGCTGGAGATGGTCGGCATCCCCGAGCCGCACAAGCGCCTCAAGGCCCTGCCCCACGAATTGTCCGGCGGCCAGCGCCAGCGGGTGATGATCGCCATGGCCCTGGCCAACGAGCCGGAACTGCTGATCGCCGACGAGCCGACCACCGCGCTGGACGTGACCGTTCAGCTGAAAATCCTCGAATTGCTCAAGGAACTGCAGGCCCGATTGGGCATGGCGCTGCTGCTGATCAGCCATGATTTGAACCTTGTGCGAAGAATTGCGCATCGCGTATGTGTCATGCAGCAAGGATGCATCGTCGAACAGGCATCGTGCGAAGAACTGTTCCGCGCGCCACAGCATCCGTACACTCGGGAACTGCTGGCAGCGGAGCCCGGCGGCAAGCCTGCAAGCAACGTGATCGGCCCGCCCTTGCTGGCGGTCGAGGACCTGAAAGTCTGGTTYCCGATCAAGAAAGGCTTGCTCAAGCGCACGGTGGATTACGTCAAGGCGGTCGACGGCATCAATTTCAACCTGCCCCAGGGCCAGACCCTGGGGATCGTGGGCGAAAGCGGTTCCRGCAAATCGACACTGGGTCTGGCGATTTTGCGCTTGATCGCCAGCAAAGGCGCGATTCGTTTTGAAGGCCAGCAGCTAGACTGCCTGACGCAGCAACAGGTCCGGCCGCTGCGGCGGGAGATGCAAGTGGTGTTTCAGGACCCGTTCGGCAGCCTGAGCCCACGGATGTGCGTGAATGACATCGTTGGCGAAGGCCTGCGGATCCACAAGATGGGCACCGCGGCGGAACAGGAACAAGCGATCATTGCAGCACTCAAGGAGGTAGGCCTGGATCCGGAAACCCGGCACCGCTACCCCCACGAATTTTCCGGAGGGCAACGGCAGAGAATCGCCATTGCCCGGGCATTGGTGTTAAAACCGGCGTTGATTTTGCTGGACGAGCCGACTTCGGCCCTCGACCGCACAGTACAACGCCAGGTAGTGGAGCTTTTGCGTTCACTGCAAACCAAGTACAACCTGACGTATCTGTTTATCAGCCATGACCTGGCTGTGGTGAAAGCGCTGAGCCACCAGTTGATGGTGGTCAAGCATGGCCAAGTGGTCGAACAGRGRGACGCGCAAAGCATTTTTGCCGCCCCCCAACATCCGTATACACAGCAGTTGCTGGAAGCCGCTTTTCTGGCTCCGGCCACTGCGCAATAACCTGAAAAGAGGAGCAACACATGGGTTTTCTCGCCGGTAAGCGCGTACTGATCGTCGGTGTCGCCAGCAAGCTGTCCATCGCATCCGGCATCGCTGCCGCCATGCATCGCGAGGGCGCTGAGCTTGCCTTCACTTATCAGAACGACAAACTCAAGGGTCGTGTCGAAGAGTTCGCACAAGGCTGGGGCTCGAGCCCTGAGCTGTGCTTCCCGTGCGACGTGGCCAGCGATGAAGAAATCGCCAAGGTCTTCGAAGAACTGAGCAAGAAGTGGGACGGCCTGGACTGCATCGTGCACTCCGTAGGCTTCGCACCGGGCGACCAACTGGACGGCGACTTCACCGAAGCCACCACCCGTGAAGGTTTCCGCATCTCCCACGACATCAGCGCCTACAGCTTCGTGGCCCTGGCCAAGGCCGGCCGCGAAATGATGAAAGGCCGCAACGGCAGCCTGCTGACCCTGTCGTACCTGGGCGCCGAGCGCACCATGCCGAACTACAACGTCATGGGCATGGCCAAGGCTTCCCTGGAAGCTGGCGTGCGTTACCTGGCCGGCTCCCTGGGCCCGGACGGTACTCGCGTCAACTGTGTATCGGCTGGCCCGATCCGCACCCTCGCCGCTTCCGGCATCAAGAACTTCCGCAAGATGCTGGCCGCCAACGAAGCGCAAACCCCGCTGCGCCGCAACGTCACCATCGAAGAAGTCGGCAACGCCGGCGCCTTCCTGTGCTCGGACCTGGCGTCCGGCATCAGCGGTGAAATCATGTACGTGGACGGTGGCTTCAACACCACGGCCATGGGCAGCATCGAAGAGTAATCTTCGGTCAGCCATTAAAAAACCCGCCTCTTCTGGCGGGTTTTTTATGCCTGCGATTGTCCCGGACAAACACAATCCCCTGTGGGAGCGAGCTTGCTCGCGATGAGGCAATCACATTCAACATTTCTTCTGGCTGATAGACCGCTTTCGCGAGCAAGCTCGCTCCCACAGGGTTTGTGGTGATCCGGTCATTTGTGAACAACACCAGGCAATGTGGGAGCGAGCTTGCCCGCGAAGAGGCCCGCCAATTCACCACTGTTCTAACGGCTCATCACACGCTCGGCCTCACCCAACAGTTCCTCGATCGAGTCATGAACAGTGGGGTCATATTCGACCTGGGTAACACTGAACCGAATGTCATAACTGCGATGCGCCGTGGCGTTGCGCTCATCGAGAATCTCATTGAGCCGGGCCTTGATCGCTTCAATCTCCACGACGCTGGAACCGGTCAGCAACGCCACGAACCGGTCGCCTTCGAGCCGGCCGACCACATCGCTTTCACGAAAACCGATACGCAGGACATCGGCGAATGTCTTCAGCGCATCGTCACCTTTGGCCCGGCCA
>NZ_JBFUIC010000426.1:0-2989 GCF_056402075.1 Pseudomonas sp. P4_C3 | reverse complement strand
ATTCCAGGCAGCAGGGTGACCRGCCTCCAGCCATGGTTTCAGCTGGTCCGGGGCGAACCTGTATTCGCGCGAATAACGCGCAGCCTGTGGAATGCGGTCTGCAACATTGATGCGTTTACGCTTGGCTTCAACGATGGCTACCGGCGTCAGGCCTGCAAACAGGACATAGTCGGCATCGGCGTTTGGAATGCTGGTGGGCCATTCGGCGATAGCTTTGTTTTTTCCCTTTTCGGGGCGGGCGCCTTTTTTGTATGTCAGATCGAGGGAGTCCGCGTCCCAGCCAGCATTGACCAACTGCTGGTCAATGAGGATCCGGGTGAGGTCTTCGCTCAAGTCAAATTTTTGGGTCGCCCGCATTGTGCGGTGCATGACCTGTGATGAGGCCTGTGGCTGGGTTAGCAGCTGAACTTGCAGTGCTTTGATGCTTTGCTCGTGCTCACTGCGCAACCTTTCCAGTTCGGCTTCATGCTGTTTGGCTTGCTGCTTGTGGAGGCTTGATTCAGCACCCATTTGCTCAGCGAGAACGGCGTATTCTTCAGCTTCACGCTTTATCAGCTCAGCCAGTTGCTGGTTGTTTTCTAGTTGCTCACTCGACTCACTCAATTGAGCTTTCAGCTGCTCAATCTGGTTTTGTAGGTCGCGCAGCGGAGTGCTGGGGTCTTCCGGATTTACAAAGGGGCCGGGGCTGAACTTATCACCTTGCTTGCCGAACGACTGGTGGTACCAAATGGTCAAGGCGCGGGCGACCCTCAGCCCGTCCAATGCTTCACGATGCTGAGTACGAAATTGGTGAGTGGCTTTGTTGCCTTCGGTGCGCAGCGTGTGGAACAGACTGCGGATTTTTTGATCGAGCTGGATATCCCGGCTTAATTTGTAGAGCAGGTCGGTCTGCTTGGTGGTGGCATCGAACTCTATACCGGCGCGGCTGGCCAGGTCTTGAGCCAAAGCCTCGCCCAGCTGGCGCAGCTTTATCAGGGTCGTGTTGGGATCGCTGGCAAAGATCTGTTCGGCCGTGGTCGCCAGTTGCAGGAAAACAGGGTCGTGTTCCTGAAGAAAGGAGAAGTTACTGTTCGCGGCCATGGTCGATCCTGTGCATGCTCACTCCTTGATTACGCGTCGCTGAGCTTAGTGGCGCAATGATGCGTCAGATCTTACATAAGATGAGCGAGGTTTGACCATGGTTCGGGAGTACTAATAGTTGGCGCCGACGCYGAATTGACCCACGTGCCGACGCAAGACTGACCCAACTCCAATTGGCAGAAATCCAGCTCAGGAAATGGTTCGCGAGGAATCAGGCAGGATCAGTGGCATCTCGGTAACTGGTCAATTCAGCGTCGGCGCCAACAGTCTCTTAGCGTCATGTCTGGGATGTCAGTCCGGAATGTCATGGATTGGACAGACTTTCGTGTAAAAAATAGCTCTTTCTGGGCTATTTCTGTCTTTTTCACTGCTTAATTTTTGCTACAGCAAGGATTGTTTAGTTTTTATAGTGCTGAAATATAAAGGAATATTATTTTAGTCAGTCCAGTCCATCATCGGCGCGACGGAGAAACGGCGGGAGAGTGGGGCGGGTGTGGCGGTGGTTACGGACATGAGGGATCTGGAATCGGTGAGGCTGGGAGGTGAGGGAGTTTATCAGGAATGGGCTGATGGAGCTTGGGCATGCCTCAGGACGATTGGGCAGGTGCTGGGTATTGCGTTGATAAAATCACGAAAAAGTAGGAGATTTCCCTCAAATCGCGTCCCAAACTTTGGGAATATTTTGGGCAAACGACCACTGCGCTACACCTTCAGGTCGGCTTTCACCTTCATGTAAACCACTTCATCATCACCGAGTCCCGCCTGGTAATGTTCGGTCATCTTCACGTCAGCGTGCCCCATCAGAGCCTGAATGTATTCCTGCTCGAAACCCTGTTGCTCATACAGCCAGGCACCAAGCGCGTGAATCTCGTGGAAGGTTGGGCGCTCACCGGCCGGCATTTCCTCATAAGCCTTCGAATCGTCCCGCGCCTGGGCGAAAGGCTTGGTCAGATAGTCCGCCGTCACTGCGTTCCAGTGTAGCTTGGCGTCCAGCTGGGTCCGCTTGCGCGCCTTTGGCGAGTAGTGAATCAGGTGCGGGCAGACGACCGGCGATCTCACGCACTCCAGCACCACCTCCMGCGGGGCCTGCCCCATGACAATCTCCAGGTGCACAGGTTTCCCATAGTTCTGCGTCTTCCCGGGCGACACCTTGATGGTGTTCAGCTCGAGGTCCACGGCCGATTTCGGCCACATCACGATATCCTCCCGGCGCTGAAGACTCAGCAACCCCAGTCGAATCGCGCGCTTCAGCCAGACCGGCGTCTCCACGTATTCCAAAATCTTGTTCAGACCCTCGACGGTGTGCCGCTGGCGCTTCTTCTCGGCTTCCTTCTTTACCAGGGTCAGCTCTGCGCAGTTGCGATCGCACAAACCCTTGGCCACGGCAAACGCGAATACCTGGACCAGCAGGCCCCGGTGCTTGGTGTAGGCGTTGTTATCGAAACCATCCAGGTACTCCGCTACTGTCAGCACATCCAGTTGGCCCATCATCAGGTGACCCAGGTCCTCGCGGTACCGTGCCAGTTTGAATTTGATTTCCTTCAGGGTGCTGGCGGCGTAGGTCTTGGTGGTCAGCCATTCTGTTTCGAAGCGCTTCAGGCAGCCGGTGAACTTAGGTGCGGCATCATCGGTGATCGTGGCCAGCACCGAGCCCTTCGATTGGTCGGCCAGCGGGGCGCAGGTGGTCGCCTTGCGCAAGCAGGACGGAAAGCTCTCCGGTTCGTGGCCGGCGACCTACGTGGATGAATACCGGGTGAGCGTGAGCAGCCTGGATTTTGATCCCGATACCGCCTGGGATCCGGAGCCACCGCACCTCCTATTCGGCCCGGTTAATCGGTGGAGTTACCCCACACTGGTCASCGTCGTGAATCCATCAGGCAGCGGAAGCGTCGCGGTGGAAGGCATGCCC
>NZ_JBFUIC010000425.1:0-3000 GCF_056402075.1 Pseudomonas sp. P4_C3 | reverse complement strand
TTGCCGCGCTTGAAATGACAGACAAGATTAAACTTCTTGGCGCGAGAAATGACATTCCTGCTTTATTAAGTGCTTCAGATGTTTTCGTTTTGTCATCAGCATATGAAGGGTTTCCGTTAGTCGTAGGGGAAGCGATGGCGTGCGAAAGGGTCGTGGTCGCCACAAATTGCGGGGGGCCAAAAGAGTTTTTAGGTGACTGTGGATTCATTATTCCGCCTGCTGACGCTCAAGCTTTGGCCCGTGGCCTTGAACAGGCCATTTTACTATCTAAAGACGAAAAAGAAATAGCCGGTAAGGCGGCAAGACAAAGAGTTATTTCATATTTTTCATTAAACGCAGCCGTTGCTGAATGGAAAAAACTCTACCGGACTGTATCACTTAAGACCAAGAGCGCTTAATTTTATAAAACAGTTCAGCGGCAGCAAGAGAGTACCGAAAAGCCATCATCAATATCGAGTTATTTAAATGCGCATAATACATATTACTGAAGCGCTTGGCGGCGGCGTCCTCAATATAATCCAGCAATTAGCTGCTCTCCAAACTGCCGATGGCCACGCAGTGACCATCATTCACTCTGTGCGTCCAGATACACCGACCTCATTGCAGCTAGCGGATTTATTTCTCGCTCCGATAGAGCGTTTTGAGTTGACGATGGTGACCAATATTTCACCATTCAAGGACATATTAGCGCTAATCAAAATATTTAAGCTAATACGTAAAATAAAGCCTGATGTAATTCACCTACACTCATCCAAGGCAGGTGTGCTAGGTCGTATTGCTTGCCGATTCGCAGGGAGATCAAACTCTTGCTTCTATACGCCTCACGGCTTTTCTTTCCTGCGAAAGGATATAAGTAAAAACAAACGCCATGTTTTCTCATTAATTGAAAGACTAAGCTCCTATTTTGGCGGCACAACAGTAGCCTGCTCTCAGAGCGAGCTTGAGCATGCTATAAAAGGTGCAGGGCAGAAAAAATCTTTATTGGTCGAGAACAGTATCCCCTTGGACCTCGTAAAGCATGCCACTGGTGGTGGTGGTGGTACCAGTTGTTTGATCAGCACCTCTGGTCGTCTGTGTTACCCGAAAAACCCATCCGCTTTTCGTGACCTTGCGCTGAAACTAAAAAACGACTCCGCACGCTTCCTTTGGATTGGCGGTGGTGAACTGGAAAATGAGTTACTCGTAGATGGAGTACTACCTGAAAATCTGAATGTCACCGGCTGGGTATCCAGGGATCAAGTTGCTGATTTTCTCAGAGCATCCGATTTATTTGTAATGACTTCATTATGGGAAGGCATGCCATTGTCTTTGATGGAGGCGCAAGCATCAGGTTTACCAGCTGTTGTCCCAGATGTTGAGGGATGCAGAGATGTTGTGGTTGATGGTGTAACCGGTTTTGTTTGTAAGACGGCAGACGATATGGCCAAAAAAACCCAACGGCTCATATCCGATATGGAATTACGAAAAAAAATGGGTAAAGCAGCCCGAGAGAAAGCCTTACAGCGTTTTGCCCCAGAGCGTATGCACAGTGAAATGCTACTGGCCTACACATCTACTCAAAATTCATTAGTTCGAGGCTCGGCGGCATGACTTACAAAATCTTGGTGACCGGCGGTGCCGGCTATATCGGCTCCCACACCACCTTGGCCCTGCTCGAGGCCGGCTACGAGGTGGTGGTGCTGGACAACCTTTGCAACAGCTCACCGGAGTCGCTGTCGCGGGTCGCACGGATTTGCGGCAAGGCGCCTTTGTTCATTCAGGGCGATATCCGTGACCACGCCTTGCTGGATGAGTTGTTCATCTCGCAGAGGATCAGCGCGGTATTACATTTCGCCGGTTTGAAATCGGTGGGGGAAAGTGTCCGCAAACCACTCGACTACTATGACAACAATGTCGCAGGCAGTGTCACCTTGTGCCAGGCAATGGCCAACGCCGGAGTTTACAATTTGGTGTTCAGCTCTTCCGCCACGGTGTATGGCGAGCCGACGCAGATGCCGATCCGGGAGGATTTCCCCACTGGCGTGCCGACCAATCCCTATGGTCGCTCCAAGCTGATGGTCGAGGATCTGTTGCAGGATCTGGCGAAATCGGACCCGCGGTGGAGCGTTGCCCTGCTCCGCTACTTTAACCCGGTGGGCGCGCACCAAAGCGGGCTGATTGGCGAAGATCCCAATGGCCTGCCGAATAACCTCCTGCCCTATGTTAGCCAGGTGGCCATTGGCAAGCTCAAGCAGCTATCCGTGTTCGGCGCCGATTATCCGACGCAGGATGGTACCGGGGTACGCGACTACATCCACGTGCAGGATCTGGCCGACGGGCATTTGAGTGCGCTACGGACAATCCTCCAAAAAACCGGGGTAAACATCTGGAACCTGGGCACCGGTATCGGTTACAGCGTGCTGGAAATGATTCGGGCATTCGAGCAGGCCAGTGACCGAGCCGTGCCTTACAAATTGGTTGAGCGTCGCCCCGGTGATATTGCCGAGTGCTGGGCCGACCCCACAAAAGCCGCCAATGAATTGAACTGGAAGGCCAAGCGCGGGTTGCCGGAAATGATGACCGACACTTGGCGTTGGCAAGCTGCTAACCCGCAAGGTTATGGCCAGTAGCATCGTTCGTATGGCGTAGCAATCAGGCGCGAACATGACATCCGCACCACATACCCAATAACAATTGTTAGAAACAGCGAGTGCGTTAGAAAACGTCAGACCTGTTAGACATCCTACACAGGTATTCTTGAGGCAATAATCGCAAGATAAATCTCACTGAGGAATGACCCAGAGGTCAACTCTCATCGAGTTCGAATCAATACTATCCTTAACGTTACTGGACGCTCAGAGTTTTTGGCCTCGCACGCTCGCTTCTTAGTTTCACCGCCAATACCGACGATGCATCAAAAAGGAATCTACCATGACCAAACTACTTGCTTCCGCCCTAATGCTTTCTTTAAGTGCCTCCGTTTTCGCCGCTGAGCCTTCCACAGGGTCTTCTGCTCCAGGC
>NZ_JBFUIC010000424.1:0-3004 GCF_056402075.1 Pseudomonas sp. P4_C3 | reverse complement strand
CGGTGTTGCACGAGCTGACTCACATCTACGATCGCTCACGCCTGTGGCCGGATGCCGAGCGCAAGCTGATTCAACGCTGCACCCAGCGCAACAACAGCTCAGGGTTGGTTGGCATTCCCGACCAATGCCGGGGCCAGTCGGATCGGCGTTTTACCCTCAGTGATGATCCACGCCTGCTCGATCTCGCCGGTTGGCAGCAATACGTAGGCCGTCGCGGTGAACGCGAACAGCACAACCGCCAGATTGCCCGCAGCCCGGACATCTACGAGACCAGCAGTCCAAAGGAATTCGTCGCGGTCAACATGGAGTATTTCCTCCTCGACCCGAGCTACGCCTGCCGCCGACCCGCACTGTACCGCTACTACAAGGAACATTTCGGTTGGGCGCCCGCTACCAAAAACGCCTGTAATAAAACCTTCGCTTTCCTCAATGCCGGCAACGACTTCGCCAAGACACCTTTGGGCCAGGTCGATCCGGAGCGGGTGTATGCCATTGACTATCTGCTGGCCGAAGCTAACCAGAACCTGTTCAGCCGCTGGGGCCACAGCATGTTACGCCTGGTGATCTGCGCGCCGGGCCGACCACGCGGACCGGATTGTCGACTGGACCTGGACCAGCATCTGGTGCTGTCGTACCGCGCCTTCGTCGGCGACGTACAGCTGTCGAGCTGGGATGGCCTGGTCGGTAAATACCCGTCGCGGCTGTTTATCCTGCCGCTGTCCCAGGTCATTGACGAATACACCAAGACCGAACTGCGCAGCCTGGCCTCCGTACCCCTGAACCTGTCGCGCAACGAGATTGAAGACGTGGTGGGACGTGCCGCCGAGATGCACTGGAGCTATGACGGCAACTACTTCTTCCTGTCGAACAACTGCGCGGTGGAAGAGCTGAAATTACTGCGTGGCGGTACCAATAACCCACAATTGGTGGGACTCGACAACATCATGCCCAATGGTTTGCTGGAAGTGCTGAAAGGCCGCGGGCTGGCGGACACCAGCGTGCTGGACGACCCGCGGGAAGCCTTGCGCCTGGGTTATCGTTTCGACTCCTTCCGCGAGCGCTATCAGGCCATGTTCGAGATCCTGAAAAAGCACTTGCCGATCAAACAGGAAACCGTCGAAGACTGGCTCGAATTGAAAGCCGCGGAGCGTCGGCAATGGTTCGAGCAGGCCGATTTGCGCACCAGCGCGGCGTTGCTGCTATTGGAACAGGCCAGTTTCCGTCAGCAATTGCTGCTGGCCCAGGATGAAGTGAAGCAGCGTTATCTGGGCGCCCGAGAGCTGAAGAATGGCGGCATGGACAAGGCCAACGAGACGCTGAAGGACATTCTCGCCAACAGTGGTTTCCTCAGCCGGCCGGCGGAGCTGCTGGGCACTAACGGTTATGGTTTGCCGCAACCAAGCGAGTGGGAGCATCTGGAAGCGGAAAGCAGCCAGCGCCAGAAGCAGCTCCTGGCCCTGTCCGGGGATCTGGACAAGGAAGTGAGGGCATTGCTTGAGCCGAGCCGTGCCGCCGAGATGGCCGCCAACGAGGCCAACGTGAAGCAGATTGGTGAGCACCTGCGCAAACTGCACAAGGCGTCGGGCGGGATAGAGCTGCCTTGAGACCGCAACCTTGTGGGTGCTTGCTCCCAAAAGGTTTACAGCGTTTAGCCACACACAGCAAAAAGGGCTTCAGAACACAGTCCTGAAGCCCTTTTTGCTGTTTAGTCTGTGCCGCGAGGCTCTAATTCCTCTGTATCAGGAACTTTGCCTTCAGCTGACGCGGGCTTTACGCACGCCATCGGCCAACGCAGAGCACAGGCTCAGCACGCCATCCACGGCTTGTTCCGGGGAGGTGGCATTGGCGATGTGATCGATCAACGCTGAACCCACCACAACACCGTCGGCCAGACGCGCGATGGACGCCGCCTGTTCCGGAGTCCGGATACCGAAACCGATGCTGATCGGCAAGTCGGTATGGCGACGCAGACGGGCGACCGCTTCCTCGACGTGTTCCAGCGTGGCGGCACCGGCGCCGGTCACACCGGCCACCGAGACGTAGTAGACGAAGCCGGAGCTACCATTAAGAACGGTCGGCAGGCGCACATCGTCGGTGGTTGGCGTGGTCAGGCGGATAAAATCCAGGCCCGCGGCCTGCGCCGGGTCGCACAGCTCACTGTTATGTTCAGGCGGCAGATCGACCACGATCAGGCCATCAACCCCGGCCTCTTTGGCTTCGGCAATGAAGCGCGGTACGCCGTACATGTGGATCGGGTTGAAGTACCCCATCAGCACCAGCGGCGTTTCGTTGTTGTCCTGGCGGAACTCGCGAACCATTTGCAGGGTTTTCGCCAGATTCTGCTTGGCACCCAACGCACGGATGTTGGCGAGCTGGATGGCCGGGCCGTCAGCCATCGGGTCGGTGAAGGGCATGCCCAGCTCGATCACGTCGGCGCCCGCCGCTGGCAAGCCTTTGAGGATTGCCAGGGACGTGTCGTAGCCCGGGTCGCCGGCGGTCACGAAGGTCACCAGGGCGGCACGGTTTTGTTCCTTGAGTTCGGCAAAACGCGTTTGCAGGCGGCTCATCAGTGTTTCTCCTGCTTGGACTGCTGTTGCTGAGAGTGTTCCATATGGTGCATCACGGTCTGCATGTCTTTATCGCCACGGCCGGACAGGTTGACCACCATCAGGTGATCCTTTGGCAGGCTCGGTGCGCGCTTGAACACTTCAGCCAGGGCATGGGCGCTTTCCAGGGCAGGGATGATCCCTTCCAGGCGGCAGCACTGGTGGAACGCGGCGAGGGCTTCGTCATCGGTCACCGAGGTGTACTGAACGCGGCCAATGTCGTGCAACCAGGCGTGTTCCGGACCGATGCCCGGGTAGTCGAGGCCGGCAGAGATCGAGTGGGCGTCGATGATCTGGCCATCGTCGTCCTGCAGCAGGAAGGTGCGGTTGCCGTGCAGGACGCCCGGCACGCCGCCATTCAGGCTGGCCGCATGCTTGCCGGTCTCGATGCCGTAACC
>NZ_JBFUIC010000423.1:0-3014 GCF_056402075.1 Pseudomonas sp. P4_C3 | reverse complement strand
CCTAAATTCTTACACGTAGGATCAGGGCTCTTCAGGGAGCAACAACCGGGTCAGGGAATGACTGGTCTGCCGTAATGGCATGCGTGCCACAGGCACGTCCTTCGACAAGACTTCCTGCATTTGCTGTAGGAAAGCATCCTGTTATCTGGTTGTGATTTGCCCTTGATCTGGGGGGCTAGTTTTCATTTTATTTGCGAAAGACAGCGCTACCTCGAAAGGGGCGCCTCAAGCGATCTGTTGAACATTTTGCTGTGTGCAAGCCTGCCTCTGCGTTACCTGTTCAACCTTACCGACGCAGCCGCTGTGCTTGCATCGAACTTTTGAAGCGGCAAGTCAACTATTCACAAGGAACTGAATATGTTTGTTCGTAGCATCCGAGATGTCGAGAAAACCGATTTTTTCGTCGAGTGGGGATCAGGCACCAGCCACCGCCTGCTGACAGAGCAGGACGGAGTCGGCTTCACCATTTGCCACACGGTGGTTCGCGCCGGTACGGAATCGCTGCTTCATTATCGCAATCATCTCGAGGCTTGCTATTGCATCGGTGGTGAGGGCGAAATCGAAGACATGGAGGGCACCATCCATGCAATCCGTCCGGGAGATATGTACGTTCTGGACAAACATGATCGTCACTATCTGCGTGGTGGCAAGTTCACGGACCTTATTCTGGTCAGCGTTTTCAATCCTCCCCTCGCAGGCACCGAGCGCCACTCTATAAACAATCAGAGTGCCTCTTCGTACTGAGTTCCGAAATGGACTGCCTGCTCGACGGGCCAGTCGTTTCCAACCAACGAGTAACGAGACGACAGGGGCTTTTTCAGTCCTGTTGAGTGACTGTGCGGAGTTGATGATATGAAATTGTTCAGGCCGTTGCTTCAGCGGCCCGTAGCCTTGCTGTGGGGAGGGTTGGCGCTCTCTTCGATCGGTGACGAACTCTTCGCGATTGCCATCGCCTGGATGGCGGTGCAGATCGCCGGAACCGATGCGAGCTGGCTCAGTGCCTTGCGCGGTGCCGCTGCGTTGGCAGGTGCTTTGCTGGGGGGGATATGGGCAGAGCGCTGGGACCACCGTCGCACGATGATCGGTGCCGACCTGGCGCGAGCGGGGCTGGCCTTGATTCCGGTGCTGGCTTGGGGGCTCGGCATCATGAGTCTGTGGATGCTGGCGGTGCCGCTCATGCTCATGATGATCGTCAACTCGTTGTTCGAGCCGGCGCTGCGCGCCAGTCTGCCGCGCATTGTCGCGGCGCCGGACCAGTTGCAATCGGTCAACGCGCTGTTCGATGCAATCATCCGGGTCGCCCGGGTGATCGGGCCAATGCTGGCAGCGGCGATTACGCTGCTGATTCCGATCGAGCATCTGTTTACCCTGAACAGCATCACCTTCCTGATCTCCGCGTGGGCGGTCATGAAGCTGGGCAAAGCGTTGCCGCGCCAACCTGTCAAGGCAACAAGCCGGCGTGCCGGATTTACCGCCGGTTGGAGAAGTCTTGCGGGACGCCGCCAGATGCAGGCGGTGTATGTGTGTGCGGGACTGGGCAATGTTGCCTGGAGCGTGGGTATATCGATCGGCATGGCGCTGGCCGTCGTCAAATACGATATCCAGGGATTCGGCGTACAGGGTTTTGCTGCCTACGGCCTGATCATGGGGGCATACGGGGCAGGGAACCTGATCTCCATTTTTGTTGTGGGCAATCTGCAGATCCACCGCTTGTATCACGGGTTTACCTTCGGCTCCGTGGTCAACGGCTTGGGCATCGCGATCATCGGTGCGGCCGTGCTGTACCTGCCACCGGAACACGTCCTGACGGGGATGATGGTTGGCGCAAGTCTTGCGGCACTCGGCGGGCCACTGATCGACATCTCATTCATTCTGCTCATTCAAACCCGGTTCAGGCAAAGCGAAATCGCCGGGCTGGCAAGGCTGCGCTTTGCCACGCTGGGTGCGTCGATTCTGATTGCCGGTGCCTGCGGTGCTGCGCTGTATGCCCGTTTTGAAACCGGCCTGGTGATTGTCGGTGCCGGGATTTTCGAAGTGATCGTGGGGGCAATTGTGCTGCTCGTCCCCAAGGACAACGAAGCCGTACAGGCGAACAGGGAAGACGACTCTTCGTCGTCAACCTTGGCGGATGGCAGCGAGGTGGCCAGATGAAACAGTTCCATGACTATGTAAAAGACCACGCCGAGCGAACACCGGACAAGATTGCGCTGACCATCAGTGGCCGAAAGATCACCTACGGAGCGTTGGACGAACTCGCCTGCGTGGTAGCCCGGCAGTTAGTGGGCACGGGGATGACGACGAGTGATCGGGTCGCACTTAATGCACCCACTTCCATCGAAACCATTGCCTGTGCGCTGGGCGTCATGAAAGCCGGATTCGTCCTGGTGCTGATGCATTACGGTATCGCCGCCGAAAAACTGATCCATCAACTTAACGATATCAAGGCAAAGACCTTGATCGTACCGGCAAGTGCCAGCCTCGATGAGTTGACCGGGAAGGTCCATTTACAGTTCGTCTTGCACATGGGCGATTGGCACACCAGCCGATTTGCCGGGTTGAATGAAGCGTTCCCGGAGTGTGATGGGGGGCTTGAGGGCAGTGAAGTCCGCGTCATCTTTCACACCAGTGGTTCGACGAAAGACTCGAAAGGCGTGGCGGTCAGCAACAGCAATATGATGGCGGCCTACACGGCGGTTTCCAGTTATCTGGGGGACTTCGCAGATGCGGTCATTCTGAACTTCTCACCTCTGCATTTTGATTACGGCTTTTACAACATCATGATGCCGTTGCTCGGCGGTGGTCATTCGGTTTCCGAAAATGCACTGCCTGAGCAGCCGGAGCACTTGCTCGATTTGATTCAACGCCGAGGCATAACCGGGATGCATATTCTGCCGCCCGCCTTTCACTACCTCTTGCAGGCCGACCCCGACACGTTTCAACCGGAAAAAATCAAATCCCTGAAGTACATTGCCAGCAGCGGGCAAGCGTTGCCTCCCAAGCATATACAGCTATTG
>NZ_JBFUIC010000422.1:0-3021 GCF_056402075.1 Pseudomonas sp. P4_C3 | reverse complement strand
CATCCATACCAACGCATCAATCACCGTATTACCGGTGACCTCAATGTTGGCCTTGGACACACCTTCGCGCAGCAGGTTGTCTTCGTTATTGGCGGTCGGCGCGAAATGCAGGTCGGCGATGACCCCGGTCAGGTGCCGGTTGGCTTCCTCCGGCCAGGGTGCGCGCAAGTTCCCGGTACGCAAACCCGCCTCGACGTGGCCGATGGGCAACTGGCGATTGAWGGCGGCGAGGGCGGCAATGAAGCTGGTGGTGGTGTCGCCGTGCACCAGCACGATATCCGGTTGCACCCGCTCGTAGGCTTTGTCGAGCTGCCCCAGCAATTGTTCGGAGAGGCCGTTGAGCGTCTGGCCCTGGGTCATCACCTGCAAGTCTTCATCGACCGTCAGTTCGAACGAGTCGAGGACCTGCTTGAGCATTTCCCGGTGCTGGCCAGTGGAGCAGATGTTCAGGGTGATACCTGGCCAATTACGCAGGACCCGCGCCAAGGGCGCCATCTTGATGGCCTCCGGACGCGTACCGAAAACCATCATGACTTTAAATGACATCAACCCTCCTGGGACCGCACGCGCCGGATACGTCGCGGCTGCTAAAACCGGCTATTTCTCGGACATAGAATAAAGCAGTCGGATGGGGCGTTGTCCAATGAACTGCACTGGCTCGCAGTTCTTGCTTCGAATGGGTTCATCTGCGCCCGGTTGTGAACCAGATACCCGCCCTTTGTAGCCAACGGTAGCGGTCAGGAGGCCGTGCGTTTGGTAACGATTYTTCCTGTTTGCATGCATCCCCCTGATTCAAAACAAATTTCAATTTCGCTCACATTTCCTCCACATCCGGTGGCACACTTTCTGCTGTCTATTCCGTTGTTACATACATAGTTCCGGTATAGCGGAATAAACATCACCCTGGAGTGCTTGCCATGCATCGCCGACCTTCCTTGTTCACAGCATGTGTTTTTCTGTTCGCAGCCTCTGCCGCTGCCATGGGCGTGGCCCAGGCAGCAGACAGCAAGCTCGATAGCGTTCTGGCCCGCGGCAAACTGATTGTAGGCACCGGCAGCACCAACGCGCCGTGGCACTTCCAGGGCGCGGATGGCAAGTTGCAAGGCTTTGATATTGATATCGGGCGCATGGTGGCCAAGGGCTTGTTCAACGATCCGAGCAAAGTCGAGTTCGTGGTGCAGTCGTCCGACGCACGTATCCCCAACCTGCTGACCGACAAGGTCGACATGAGCTGCCAGTTCATCACCGTGACGGCCAGCCGTGCCCAGCAAGTGGCGTTCACCCTGCCGTACTACCGCGAAGGTGTCGGCCTGCTGCTGCCGGCGAACAGCAAGTACAAGGAAATCGATGACATGAAAGCCGCCGGTGACAGTCTCACCGTGGCGGTGCTGCAAAACGTCTATGCCGAAGAACTGGTGCACCAGGCGCTACCCAAGGCCAAGGTCGATCAGTACGACAGCGTGGACCTGATGTACCAGGCCGTGAACTCCGGCCGCGCCGACGCAGCGGCCACCGATCAGTCTTCGGTGAAGTACCTGATGGTGCAGAACCCTGGCCGTTATCGCAGCCCGGCCTACGCCTGGAGCCCGCAGACCTATGCGTGCGCGGTCAAGCGCGGCGACCAGGACTGGCTGAACTTCGTCAACACCACCCTGCATGAAGCCATGACCGGCGTTGAGTTCCCGACTTACGCAGCGTCGTTCAAGCAGTGGTTCGGTGTGGATCTGCCAACGCCGGCGATTGGCTTCCCCGTCGAATTCAAATGATTCCGTGAGAGTGGGGCGATTTGAGTCGCCCCGCTCAAGGTACTTCTGACCATGAACTATCAGTTGAACTTTGCCGCCGTCTGGCGCGATTTCGACACCTTGCTGGCGGGGCTCGGTATGGGCCTTGAACTGGCGCTGGTGTCGATCGCCATCGGCTGCGTGATCGGCCTGATGATGGCGTTTGCCTTGCTGTCCAGGCATCGCGCATTGCGGGTGCTGGCGTCGGTGTATGTCACGGTGATTCGTAACACGCCGATCCTGGTGTTGATCCTGTTGATCTACTTTGCGTTGCCGAGCCTGGGGATCCGGCTGGACAAGATCCCCTCGTTCATCATCACCCTGTCGCTGTATGCCGGGGCGTACCTGACTGAAGTGTTTCGCGGCGGCTTGCTGAGCATTCCCAAGGGTCTGCGAGAAGCAGGGTTGGCCATTGGCCTGGGCGAGTGGCAGGTCAAGGCCTACGTCACCGTGCCGGTGATGCTGCGCAATGTGTTGCCGGCCCTGTCGAACAACTTCATTTCGCTGTTCAAGGACACTTCGCTGGCGGCCGCGATTGCCGTACCTGAGCTGACCTATTACGCGCGCAAGATCAATGTCGAGAGCTACCGGGTGATTGAAACCTGGCTGGTGACCACGGCGCTTTATGTGGCGGCCTGTTACCTCATTGCCATGATGCTGCGTTACCTCGAACAGCGTCTGGCGATTCGCCGATAGGAGGCCCCATGTACGAATCCCCCAGTTGGTTGCATGAGTTGTGGGTGGCGCGGGAAGTGCTGTGGCAAGGCTTCCTGACCAGCGTCCAGGTGTCGGTGCTGGCGATTTTGCTCGGCACACTGGTTGGCGTCGTCGCCGGGCTGGTGCTGACCTACGGCAAATTCTGGATGCGCGCACCGTTTCGTTTTTATGTCGATGTGATTCGCGGCACGCCCGTGTTCGTGCTGGTGCTGGCGTGCTTTTACATGGCGCCGGCGCTGGGCTGGCAGATCAGCGCGTTCCAGGCCGGTGCGCTGGGGCTGACGCTGTTCTGCGGCTCCCATGTCGCCGAGATCGTGCGCGGTGCCTTGCAGGCCTTGCCGCTTGGGCAGATGGAGGCGAGCAAGGCCATCGGCCTGACGTTCTACCAGGCCCTCGGTTACGTGTTGTTGCCCCAGGCGCTGCGGCAGATTCTGCCGACCTGGGTCAATTCGTCGACCGAGATCGTCAAGGCCTCGACCCTGTTGTCGGTGATCGGCGTTGCCGAGTTGCTGCTCAGCAC
>NZ_JBFUIC010000421.1:0-3042 GCF_056402075.1 Pseudomonas sp. P4_C3 | reverse complement strand
CTCATTCTCTGTAACGGCGCCCTTTCTAGCCAAAGTGAAAAAACTGCTTTTAATTTCATCAAACCCATTTACCCTAAATACGTTTGAGTAAACCCACTTGTGATGCTTATTCGTTATCCCTGTTAAGTAGGTAAAACTCATTGTCGTTTTCAGCATCATTTCTCGTACAATTTCGCACCCCATCCAGAGGTTGCCTGACTRCCAGCAGCCTTGAACATCCTGAAACGCATAAAATACTGGGAGCTTTTCACGGTGCGCCACATAAATATGTTTTTCTCGAGGAATTTTAGCTTTTACTTTGTTGAACTTATCCTCATTCACTAATGCGCATCCAGTTAATGATCTATGAACAACATTATTTTCTCGTTCTGACAGCACCGGATGATATATAAATCGTTGATCAGAGATAATCTCTTCAAATGCTTTCTCAATCTTAACTACGATCTCATCCACCTCAGAAAATGTTATGTAGTCAGTATCGATATGAAGACTTGTACTACCATAAAAATCTGTTGTGTTATGAACCTCATCATTTTCAGTAAGGTAATGGTAATTAATATCCGTAACTAATGCATGCTGGCTCGACTCCACATCACTTGCTTTAGGTCTTTCATCGCACAGAACAATACAATCAATATCAGAATGAACTGTTCCAATACCCTCGATCAATGTCCCTGACACAATCAAAATATCTGCTATATCAAGACAAACTCTATCTCGCAAATATTTTTTCGGAATCGTAATACCCCCATCCAAAATAGAAATCTCCTTATCCGAAATTTCCGACTGCGACGTTTTCACGAGTATTTCTTTTGTCATAACTCCTCCCTAAACAAACCGTTAATTAAGCGCACATCAAATGAAGCGCCAACTTATGTCAAATGCTCAATTCAATTTCAGAACTGAGACCAATAACACTCTCCCAATAAAAATCACTTAATGACCTTCTGCAAAGCGGCCTCATAAGTCGCTTCTACGAAGAGAGTCAGCGAAGTAGATGCACTCTTGTCGGTGCATTGATGAAACATTGATTCGCTATGAACCATGACGCTGTAAACCTAGTAGGCGCTCTCGTGTTTCGTCAAGAATTTATAAAAATTTCGGAAGTTACTTACAAACCAGAGATACAACGCCTGAATTCTTGCAATACATTTCCCAAAAACCTGTAAACCATTTCCTACAAGCCATCAATTCCCCTCTGCCATTTAAAATCTGGCTATGAAAGATCTTCCAGGTAGGATCTGATCACAAAGAGGAGCAGTTGAAGGAATGAGGTTTTCCTTATCGCGAGTGCAGTCTTCAAAAACCACTACACTTTTGCGTTGTTTGAATTCAATCCTTGCGAAAATCCCAATCACTTTTTTTCAAAACTTGCACAAGATTCCACTGCAAAACTGGTTCGGGAGGGGCAGCAATTATCCAATTGAACTAGCGGAACTCATTGAGTACGACATAAAAAACTTGCTCGCGATGGGACCACAACATTCAACATCGATCTTGAATGTAAGACCGCTATCGCGAGCAGGCTCACTCCTGCAGGGGTAAGTGGTGTTGCGGCTTTATACAGCCGGTTCGATTTGATCCAGCACSCGRTTCGCSGTGATYTCSGCSARCATSACGCTATTGGAAATSCCCAGCAGSGCATTACGATCACCGCCCTCCAGRTGATCCACCARYTGATGCACCATCACATCSACCGAGGCCAGCGTCTCGACCAGATAMACCAYCAGSGTTTCGGTCGTGGCCCCGGGGTCGACGCTGAACAGCGTGCTGATGGTTCGAGG
This sequence comes from Pseudomonas sp. P4_C3, assembly GCF_056402075.1. Lineage (NCBI taxonomy): Bacteria > Pseudomonadati > Pseudomonadota > Gammaproteobacteria > Pseudomonadales > Pseudomonadaceae > Pseudomonas > Pseudomonas sp. P4_C3. Next base: position 1,258 of record NZ_JBFUIC010000421.1, on the reverse strand, counting down.
GGTGGCTTTGATGTCKGCGGTMGAKGGGAAGTGGWAWGCGRGGGCACGYTCGGCGGCSTCGTKSAGYTTKTTTGAATCGGGTTCGTATGGGGATGYYGGATCGGTGTCCGGGGGATTAGGCGAAGGCTTGATCATAGGTTGAACTCCCAAATATATGGAGCCGTCACCGACCTGCGACTAAACAAGGGGTGGCAGCTGTACGCAGGTTAGTCGACCGGGGGAGTATCAAACCGGCGCGCCCGAAGGCGCCCTGCGCACAGCTACCATGAAGTGCAGGCATGAAATAACCTGACTGTCTGATCGCATATGCGCTTTGATATACCCCGGGCGACTAAACCCGATCACTGATGGGCAGTGACGGGAATCAAGTTACCGAGGGGGTCCAAGGCGCACAAGCCGGYGGATTCTGGCGTACCTGTAGGCAACGACGCAAGGCGTTGTAGCTTTCATCGAGTAACACTGACAGCCGTTAAACAGGCGCTATCTATAGGCCAAAAACCTGTAGGAACGAGCCTGCTCGCGATGGTCGCCAACGATAACGCTGGAAACCTGACACCCCGCGGCGTTCTCCGGTTTATCGCGAGCAGGCTCGCTCCTACAAGGGGTATGCGGTGGTCAACGCCCTATCCGGCAGGCATAAAAAAACGGGCCTTGGGGACCCGTTGGAAAGTGGGCCTGACGTCCATGTCAGGCCTGAAAATGCAATCAAACTGTGGGAGCGAGCCTGCTCGCGATGGGGCCATAACAGTCAGCATCGATGCTGAATGTAAGACCGCTATCGCCAGCAGGCTGGCTCCCACAGGGGTTGTGAGGTTTGACCCGTATCAACCCTTGCGGAAGTGCGGAATCACCTTCTCGCCAATGTTCTTCAGGGTCTCCAACTGCGCCCACTGCGGCACGGTGCCCATTTGACAGATGAACAGGATTTCGTCGGCGCCGGCATCGATCAGGCGCTGCACGTAGCCGATGCAATCCTCGACGGTGCCGTAGGCGTGGTTCGGGTTCATCATCGCCATGGTCGGGTCGGAGAAATCGACGCTAACTTCTTCGGAGGCGAAGCGCGACTTGATCACGCTCTGGCCGTTGCCATCGACGAAGGTGTCGTCTTTCCACTTCTCCGGATCCGGACGCTCGCCACCGCCGTACCAGTAGCCCAGGGACTCCATGAAGTAGCGTTGGCCACGGATACCGATACGGCGTGCTTCTTCGTTGTCGTCCAGCACGATGGCCGGGCACAGCGCGGCAATGTGGCGGTTAG